>CAZBPB010000078.1:8650-11982 GCA_964493565.1 uncultured Pleurocapsa sp.
GGCTGCCGAGCACATCAATATACTTCAAGTTGTCTTCGATATGGTCAGGAATACCGTTGAAGAACTTGTTTTCATTGACCGAGCCGTTGGGGCCGCCCTCACCGCTCGCGCCGTTATCTGAAACCAGTACGATGATGGTGTTGTCTAGCTGACCGGATTCTTCAAGATAATCTAGCAGACGCCCGATGTGATGGTCGGTATGCGATAGGAAGCCAGCATAGACTTCGGCCATTTTCTCGAACAACGCCTTCTCGTCGTCATTCAGCGAATCCCACATGCGGGTTACGTCTACCGGATTCCAGGGCTTGCCCTCTTCGCTCTTTTCCTCTGCATACGGGTTGGCGGGCGAAAGCACCGCATTCGCCGGCATGATGCCCATTTGCTTCTGGCGTTCAAACACGATCTCGCGGTATTTGTCGTAGCCCATATTGAACTTACCCTTGTACTTCTCGATCCACTCTTTAGGAGCGTGATGCGGGGCATGGCAAGCGCCGGGGCAGAAGTACATGAAGAAGGGTTTATCGGGAGCAACCACTTTGGCATCGCGGATAAATTCGATAGCTTTATCGGTCAAATCTTCAGTGAGGTGATAGCCCTCTTCAGGGCTTTTCGGCGGGTCAATGGGGTGATTATCGTACACCAGATCAGGGTACCACTGGTTGGTTTCGCCGCCAAGGAACCCGTAATAACGCTCAAATCCACGCCCTACAGGCCAATTGCGTTTGGTGGAGGCCATGTTCATTTCATCAGCGGGGCAAAGATGCCATTTGCCGAGCATGTAAGTATTCCAGCCCTGCTCGCCCAACACCTCGGCAATGGTGGCACATTCGAAAGGAATGTGACCATTTGAACCGGGAAAACCCGTCGTTGCTTCAGCAATACAGGCCATACCGTTGGTGGTGTGATTACGCCCGGTGAGCAGTGATGAACGTGTTGGGGAGCAAAGTGCCGTCGTATGAAAGTTGGTATAAGTAAGGCCGTTGGCTGCAATACGTTTAATGTTCGGGGTTTCGATCAAGCCACCCCACGGCTCCATCGCTGAAAAACCCACATCATCAAGCACAATATAGAGTACACTTGGCGCTCCTTCAGGCGCCTTAGGCTGCGTGTAGGGATCCCAGTCAGGAACCGAATCACGCACGTCAATATTGATGACTCCCTTAAAAGGTTTTGTTGGCATAATATCCTCTAAAACGTGTGCGGAACTGTAATGCTAATCACAACTATTTTTTTTGCAACATATTACTACAATATTCCCCCTATGCCTACGATCAGGCAAGGGAAGCTAAAGACAAATTGTAAGATTGCACGAATCCTTTGTATTAAATAAACTGCGGTTATATATTCATCGGAAGTTACGACAGTTCACTATTGCAGGTCATACAAATATCGTGGTGACAAAGATCGTTTAATCAGGCGTGAACGATCCAGTTTGTCATGAGTCGGTGACGCACATATCGGATTTAGACCGATAAGGGGAAGACTATGGCTACAAGTATGGCGGCGACACCCAATACAGGCTCATCAGGCAGCTCATCTGCACCAGCAAATGCCAAGTTTGTCCTCATTTCACTGATACTGGTTGCGGCAGTCGCCAATCTGAATCTGTCTGTTGCAAATGTTGCCTTACCCTCAATCGGGCAGGCTTTTAACGCTTCGCAAACCCAACTGAATCTGGTGGCGGTCGGTTATTCGCTCGGTCTGGCGTGTTCGGTGTTGTGGCTGGGCGCTCTTGGTGACCGATATGGGCGAAAGATGATGCTCCTATTAGGAGTGGGATTATCCATCCCTGCGTGTCTTTTAGCCGCGTTTTCACCAACGATTGAGGTCTTGATTATCGCACGGCTCATCGGCGGGTTCTCAGCAGGCATGGCATACCCGACGACACTTGCGCTGATCGCCGCGCTATGGGGGCCGGGGCCGGGGCGAACGGGTTCTATCGCTTTGTGGTCTGCAAGCGGTGGGGCTATCGCCTCGCTCGGCCCGGTCATCGCTGGCTTTCTACTTCAGTATTTCGCATGGAACTCAGTCTTCATCGTTACGCTACCTCTGGCTGTAATTGCCCTATTCATGGCGAATAAATACGTGCCTGCCCACGTTAACGAGACCAAAGAATCGGTTGACAATATCGGCGGGATTCTCTCAGTGGTACTGGTTGGCTCTCTCATCCTTGCGATCAACTTTGCGCCAGTCCCGAACATGGGCAGTCTGGTAGCAACGCTGGTCGTTATCGCAATTGTTGTCGGAATCCTCTTCATCATCAGGCAGAAAAAGGCGAAGAACCCGCTCTACGATCTCAAAATTGCCAGACGACAAATTTTCTGGGTAGCGGCAGTCGCTGGGATTATCGTGTTCGGCTCGCTGATGGGGGCCATGTTCATCGGCCAGCAGTACTTGCAGAATGTGCTTGGCTACTCAACCTTCCATGCCGGATTAGCAATCCTGCCTGCTGCCGCCCTGATGATAATCGTCGCGCCGCGGTCAGCTAAACTGGTGGAAACGTACGGTGCACGTTTTGTGCTGATTGTTGGATATGTATTCGTCTTAGCTGGCTTCTTGACGATGCTCTTTTTATGGCAGGAGAATAGTTCCTATCTGTACGTTGGCCTTGGCTATGCGCTGGTCGGAATTGGCGTGGGCTTTGCGGGAACACCAGCTTCGCGGTCGCTGACGGGATCTGTTCCAGTTACACGCGTGGGTATGGCATCCGGAACTGCTGACTTGCAGCGCGACCTTGGTGGGGCAATCATGCAGTCTATTTTTGGCGCGCTGCTGGCTGCCGGTTACGCGGCAGCGATTGCGACTGCCGCCGGGGCTGCGCCGTCGAATCCCGATCTCACGAGCAACGTTATATCCCAGATGCAATTATCGTTCGCCAGCGCCGAAACCATCGCCGCGCAGTATCCTCAATATGCAACTGAAATTACGGCAGCGGCCAAAGAATCATTTCTAGCAGGTGATCAATGGGCTTATATTGCAGGGATAATCGCGGTGCTGATCGGGGCGGTGCTGGTCTTCTTCCGTTTTCCGAGAAAAGACGAGGAACAAACGTTACTAGCCAGATATCACAACGAAGATGCACAGGCGCTTCAACAGGCTGAAAGTGGCGTACAAACCTGATCTCTTTCGGCTGAAAATATCCGTAATCAAAGCGTTAAGCGCGGCGGCCTTTTACCCAACCCGGAGCGGGTACTACCTGTGCAATCGAGAATCCTCTACCCCCGGAACAATGGCGCGTTCATTCGGCTTACGCTATTGTATAAGCAGTCTGCTCAGACCCTTTCACAATCGGGCAGAAATACCGGGATACTTAACCGCTTCGTTTTCTCGAT
>CAZBPB010000079.1:0-4463 GCA_964493565.1 uncultured Pleurocapsa sp.
TGACGTTGGCGACGATGGTTGCAGGCTTGCGCTACATCTTCACGGCAGAAACACAAGGCTATCCGCCCAAGCTATATCCACTGCCACGTCTGGCGTGGGATGCGGTGGCAGCACAGGCGGCGCGGGTCAATTGATAGGGCGATTTCACGTGACTGGCGCTATGAAGCGTACTGCGCCCTCTTGATACCCGCATTGAAAGGATAATCACCTTAACTTTTAACTGGAGTTCAATCATGGGCACGCTATTCAAAAATGGAACACTGATCACCGCAAGTGACATGCTCAAGGCAGATGTGCTGGTTGAAGGCGAAACCGTTGCACTGATCGGACGCGATCTAAACCCGGCAGGGCATACAGTGATCGACTGTAGCGGCAAGTACCTGCTGCCGGGCGGGATTGACGTACACACACATCTTGACCTGCCCTTTGGCGGCACTTTCAGCAACGATGATTTTGATGTCGGGCATAAAGCGGCAGCTTTTGGCGGTACAACGGCGCACATCGACTTCGTGATTCAGCCTAAAGGCGGCAGCCTGCATGATGGGTTGGCGACATGGCGCAAGAAGGCCGCGCCAGCCCAGATTGACTATGGGTTTCACATGGCGGTCACGGATTTACGCGACGATGTGATGGATGAAATTCCGTCTATGGTGGATGAAGGCATCACCAGCCTGAAGCTGTTTATGGCTTACAAGAACGTGTTTCAGGTGGACGATAAGACCCTGTTCAAGACGATGCAGGTAGCGGCTAAACACGGCCAAATCGTGATGGTTCACGCCGAAAATGGGGATGTTGAAAACACGCTGACGCCGGAACTGCTGGCGGTAGGCAAGACCGATCCGGTGTACCACGCGGCATCACGCCCGCCGGAAATTGAAGGTGAAGCCACCAACCGCGCGGCGGTGATGTCTGGATTGTCTGGATGTCCGCTGTATGTCGTTCACGTAACCTGTGAACCTGCAGTAGAGGCAATCTGGCGCGGGCGGGCGCTGGGCTATCCGGTGATGGGCGAAACCTGCGTGCAGTATTTCTATCTTACCGTTGAGGAACATATGGCGCAGCCCGATTTCCACGGCTCGAAATACGTCTGTTCGCCGCCAATTCGCACCAAGCACGATCAGCAGGTGTTGTGGCGTGCGGTCAAAGATGGCACGCTTCAGGTGATCAGCACCGATCACTGTGATTTCTGGTTCGATGGTGGCAAAGGGCCGTGGCAGGAATGGGCGGCGACGCACAACGGCGAATGGGCGGCCTACGAAGCGCAAGATCCCTCTTACCGCCGTCCTGGCAAGGAATTGGGGCTAGGCAATTTCTCGAAGATTCCCAACGGCTTGCCGGCAATTGAAGACCGCCTGATGATGATCTGGGATGGCGGGGTGAATACGGGTGTCCTTTCGCCATCGCGCTTTGTCGAACTGAACTGCACCAATCCGGCCAAGATTTTCGGTATGTACCCGAAAAAGGGCACGATCGCGGTGGGGTCGGATGCGGATATTGTGGTGTGGGATCCAAATGCCAAGCACACTTTGAGCGCATCTACGCACCATATGCGCTGCGATTACAGCCTGTTTGAAGGCCGTACTGTAACTGGTAAACCGGTGATGGTGTTCCAGCGTGGCAATAAGCTGGTGGATGGCGATCAGTGGCACGGCCAGAATGGGCAGGGGCAGTTCATCCACCGCGAAGCAGGCGCGCCGGTGCTGTAACAACCCCGAATAGCGTCACGTTGACCGGGGCTGCTTGTTCGCCCCGGTTCAATTTCGAATGTTAGAAGCCGCTTGAAATTCTAATTCCCGGGTAGAAAAGCTAACTCAAAATCCTCATCTGCTGCGCTTTGTTTAGCCGCACTCTCTCGTGACATGGGGGGGTGAGGGCCTAGTGATACTGTCCAAAAGCATTTTTCAACTGGCTTTTTGCAGTATTCTCGTGCAAATCAATTTATCTTCCGGATATAATATCTGGCAAACATATTAAGAGGCTATTCTGATGGCTGAGAAAATTGATCTTAACGGAATTCATCACATCGCTTTCACCGTGACCAATGTGCCTCGCGCCAAAGCCTTTTACATGGCAGTTCTTGGTTTTCAACTGCTGGCAGAACTGGGGCCAAAAACCCTGCTGGTGAACGGCAGCACGATCATTGCCCTGAATGCCGCCTACGATGTCTCGCAAGTACCGCCCAACGATCGTTTCACCGAAAATCGCGCCGGCTTAGATCATGTCAGCTTTACCGTAGCCAACCGTGAAGCTCTGGAAAATGCGGTCAGAATTTTCGATGATAACGGTGTTGAACACGGAACCATCAATGATCTTGGTGAGGTCGGTTTACCAATCTACGTGCTGGCATTCCGCGATCCCGATAATATTCAACTGGAATTGACCGCGCCTCACGGGTAGTAGATCGAAGTCTTTATGCGCTAAATGGCGCTTCATACACGTGAGTGATGCCTTTCTTTGGCTCCAGAACAAACCACCGGCACTCGATTCTGCCGGTGGAAGTTTAGACCTATCAATTTTTGGACAAAGAAGTTTGAAACTGATCTAAATTGGATTATTAGGCTGAATAGTAAGCATATAGACCGCCAATCTCTTCCCGGCCTAACACGCCCCGATCAGAAAGATACTTCAGCGTTGCATAAATCTGGCGGTTATCAATCGCATTTCCGCGCGAAATCAACTCATCGCGCACTTCCGATGCTATGTGCCGGTTTGCAAAATAACCCTCTCTTTGCAGCCCCTTCACCATCGAAATGACGCCTTCTCCCCGTTTAGCGCGGCTTTTTCCACGCACACGTTTCTGACGCGGCTTGCCCTCTGCCGTCACTTCAGCAGTCGCAGGTGGACGTTCAGTCCCGCCCTCAACCGAAATTGCGTTAACCAATCCCCGCAATAATGCCTCTAATTGCCGCGTGTCGTTTTCACCTTCAAGCTCAATTGTCATACGAACAATCATGATTCTTCACCTTGTAATTTGTCCTAATCTTAAGAAACTCTCTTACATATGGCGATTAGAACATGCTTTATGGCGTAGAATCAAGCAATTTATAGCTTGTTCGCGAATTTAATATACGCAGTGGCTGTTGAAGCCTTAATAAACCCGCTCTTCTCTACTATCGGGCGGCTCATTTCGCTGGCATCAATCGTTAGATAGCGATAGCCTTTTTTAATTGCTTCCTGTGCCCTAATAGCAACAAGTTGTGTATATAACCCCTTCCCGCGGTGCGCTTTCAGGGTAGACCCGCCGTATAAGCTGGCAAACTGTGAATGTTCAGGATAATTAATCCATGCAACACTGGCTGGCTTGTCATCTATATAAGCCACATAGATGCTGATGAAATCGGGAAATGTCCGCAGTTGGTGTTCCAGACGTTCACCTAACCATTTCATGTCCGTTTCCCACACATGCTCCTCAACAGCCAGAATATCGCTGATCCATTGGCTAAGTTCGCCGTCGTGCGGCACAGATCGAAGATCAGCCTGTACCGGTCGCCGTAAGGTCTCTGGCAAGTTACCAAGATCACAAAGTAGAAGTGTCTCCGGATCTTCAGCTTCAAACCCGTGCGCCAGCAGTCGCCGCTCTAAATCGGCAGGCTTATCATGCGCGTATGCCTTCCATTCCAGATCGCGTCCCAGTTCGGCAAAAAATCGAACTTCTCTGTCAATCGTTTCGTCAGCATTGCTCTCATCCAGTGTTGAATAGATGATGAAGCTGCGCCGCCCCGGCACGTTGATATGCCGTACCACTGGTGGCACAACCTCGCGTACTGCATCCGGATAGCGCATTTCGCGGCGTTCTTGCTGATCATATAGCGCCAGCACCTCGGCAATATTCATCGTTATCCCTTTACTGTGTATCCCCTATCATAGCGCCGCCTGTTTAGACTTACTAAACATGTATCGTGCGTAAAGGTCACTACCGTCCCTCAACCTGACGATAGTGACCTCTCCCCATCCATATCGTGTAGCGGAGAGCAAAAGGGATGCGGTTTCCCACATCCCTTCCAAACCCATACTTCCACTTTTCGAAATCTCCTCGCTATGAGGGAGAAGCGTAAGGGGCGAGGGCTTATTCTATATCACTGTCGGCGTCCAGCTAATCGTGATGTCACTATCCGTTATCGCCACATTGGTTACATGCCCCGCGCCCATATGCCGGCGAATATAATTGCGCCACGCGTTTGAAATCTGTACGTTGATTTGTCGCAGAATCTCGTCCGATGCCGATTGACCGTTCACCGTCGCACTTTGCAAAACCCAGTACAGTCGCCCGTTTTCAATCGTGGGTGTCCATACGCTCATAACTCTCACCGTTGTTGTGTTCTCGCCGCGCGGACGGCGGCTTGTCCAGTCGAAGCTTAACTGCACCTGCCCCGCCTGCAAATCCACAACCACATTCGTAACACGTCGCGCTGGGGGATTGCTAACTGCAAAACTATCATTGATCTGTGTTTCAGTGATAGTAA
>CAZBPB010000079.1:4524-10696 GCA_964493565.1 uncultured Pleurocapsa sp.
CCTGAACCTTCTTGCGCGCTCACCGCAAATGGGATTGCCAGCGCCCCTAAAACAACAATCATCAGCACTGCCAGAATACCGCGCTTCATGTCCTTCATCTCCCTGTCCTCGGCGCTAGTCTCAGCGCCTTACGTTCGTTACCTTCAGTTTTAGGTGGGAGGTGTTATCGAAATCATAGTAATCTGTAAAAAAGTTCTCACAGATGTAAATTTTCTTCGGGAAATCTAAGTCTTGGTGATTTCAAAATCTATCTGTGCTATGAGGAAATCCCATCTCCTTGAGGGAGAGGTGTAGGGCTGAGGGCTTTCCGCGCTGCCTTCCAGCACGCCATCAGCCCCACCCCCGCCAGCGTCCACCACAGCGGCATCATCGGGAACAGGTAGCGTGGCAGCGCATACAGCACAAAATGCACCGCCAGCGTGTAAACAATGAACGCCACCAGCGGTAGCCATAACCGCCACTGCTGTCGTGCTGCAATCAAGCCGATCGCCCCGAACAGGAGCGCGCCAAAATGGAATATGTACAATGTCAGCTTCGGCCAGAATGCCTCAGCGCTAACAACCGCCGAAAGCCCACTGAAAGAACGATCTGATTGCAGCCAACTAACCACGAGATTCTTCAAACTTTCGCCGCCGAAATATTCCGTCGCGTGGGGTTGCAATCCTGCGCTGGCAAGCTCGCTTACGCGATGCTGTAAATAGGCTGGAATATTGCTCAAAATCGCTTGCTGTGCGGCATCTGCAATAATCGCATCCGCATTTTCACCCTCTGCTCCCGTGATCCCCAGTTGTTCATCGGTTTCGCGGTTGCCATCCCAGCCTGCCGCCCCGTGATATACAAATGACATCAATCCATACCCGCCAAATACGACGCGCTGATAAGCCGCAAAATTGTACGCTGTCCACACCAGCATGATCGAAAGGTAAGCCATCACCACCAGTAAAATTTTGCGCCAGCCCGTTCGCCAGCCAAAGATGATCAGCAGCACCACCGCTGCCAGCAGCGGAAACGCAATGAACACGGCTCTGGTCAGTGCCGCCAGCGCAAATAAATCGCCCGCCGCAACGTACCACGCGGTGCTCCGTCCCCATAAAGGAACAGCATTTCCCGCTTCTGTTTTGCTTGCCCCCTGTTTAGAGCGTGAAATCCCCTCAACGAGCGCCCAGATACCGCCGGTCAAAAAGAAAATATACAGCGTTTCAGTCTTGATCTGCG
Source organism: uncultured Pleurocapsa sp. (assembly GCA_964493565.1). Lineage (GTDB taxonomy): Bacteria > Chloroflexota > Anaerolineae > Aggregatilineales > Phototrophicaceae > Flexifilum. Next base: position 5,740 of record CAZBPB010000079.1, read on the forward strand.
TCGCTTCAATCACCAGGGCAGGCGCTATCGCCGTGATAACCGCCGCCGTTAATCCTGCCCCACGTCCGCCAATCAGCAGCGCCATCCGGTATACAAAATAGACCACTATCGCTGAAACCAGCGATTGCAGCAGCCGGATAACGATGATCGCCGATTCAGGCGCGAACAATGCTTGCGGAATACCGACAAACAGGAAGTAGATCGGCGGCTGTTCCAGTGTTTCCGGCTTGGTCACAATGCCATTTGCAGGCTGATCCCCCGTGATCAGCGTATAACCATTCGCCAGATACCACGCGCTGTCATTGCCAGCGACAATATACGGCTGTGCGGGATCAAGCGACAGTCCCGCCGCCGCCCGAAGCACAAAAGCTATGATCAGAATCGCCCACAATGCTTTTCCGCCGCGCATTATTCAGGTTCCACCCGCCAGAACGTGTATTCCGTCCCTGTCACACTTTCGCTTAACGTAAAGCGAGAGTCGTTTTCACCATTCAGCAGCACATCAATTCCCGGCCTTGCCGAAGGCATTAGCAGATAATCCACGCCATAACGCCCGGCAACTTCATACGTGGTATCAAGGTTTTCATTCGGGAACATCAGCGACGAAATGCCGGCATAGCTTAAGGCATACGGATCTTGCGTCATCAAGATCAATTGACCGTCACCGTTTATGTCCGGCATCGTTTCTGCACGATCCGCCACAGCCTGTATCCGGGTGTAATACGCCGCCGCGCCAGCGTTATCCAGCCGTACCAGATCAAAGCCAAAAGCCGCTAGTATTACCAACGATAAACCCATCACCCCATAACGCCAGCGCAAATAGGGCAGCGCCCGCTCAATCGCTAGCGCCGCCACCGGTATCAGCAAAGGCGCGGTCATCAGAAAAGCCTTTTTGAAACTGCCTGCCTGCGATTTATAAGGAATGAATACCGTGTAAGCGACAAATGCCCCAACTAGGAGCACCATCACTGGCAGCGCGGCTAACATTCGCTTCGGGTCTTCCCGCCGCCGCATCCATAAATAAGCCACCCCGCCCACCAGCCCTATAGCTAGCACTTCGCCCAGTCCGGTGACCACCACCTTGATGCCAGCCGCCATTTCAAACAGCCGCTTACCGATAATCTGTGTCGGCGTTTGCGCCGCGAGCATCGTTTCAAGCGTAAAATGCCGCCCGTAAGCATAATGATCGTCATGGTGCGTAAAGAAGAACATATCGTCAGTTTCAGCCGACCCCAACGCGCCGAATTCCTGCCAGTTACGGATCAGCCACGGTGTCATCACCATCAGCATCGCCACAAACCACACAACCACCCCGCGCCACTGAAACGGAATGCTCTTGTCTCCCCGCCGCATCAACCCATAGCTGACCAGCACCACCGCCAGCATCGGGATCAGCAGCAGCCCGTCGTTCCGTGTCAGGTAGGCCAGTCCCACCATCGCCCCGCTGATCGCATAGCGCCACCAGCCGCCCCGCCATAATCCCTCGTTCAGCAAAAGGATGCTCAGGCATACAAACAGCGCTGTCGGAACAGTGGTATCAGTTCTTAACGAGTTCAGCACCAGTTCCGGCATAAACGCCGCCGCCAGCGCCGCAAAATGGGCCGTACTTTCTTGCAGCTTAAGCTGCCGCGCCCCCCAATAGGCGATCAGTGGCAGCAGACTGCCAACGACCACAAAAAAGACCAGCGATGCGCTCGTAGAAATGCCCAGCACGCTCATTGGCACTGCCGCCAGCACCGCCGCTAGCGGCATCCAGTGATCTTCAGGATGCACAACCGCTTCCGGCGGGCGGTTGTACTGCCAGATGTAATCAATTGTGAACCCCTGACCTTCAACCAGCCGCACGCCCATATTGTAGTAGTGGTTAGAATCAGCAATCGCCGGATAGCGCACAAACGCAGCGCCCAATACCAGCCGGAAAACCAGCGCCAGCAGGCTGATCAGAAAGAGGTTACGCGCAGTTTTCAAAGGATTCCACAATTTCATAACCCTGACGGGCTTTAAGTATATCTTGCCCGCTTTTGCCCTACATAGTACGAATACGCGTCGCCTCTCCGCCGCCAGCCTCTTACAACCATCCCCCACATTCTCTTGGCTGATAGCTCCTTTCCCTACCCATTCGGTCAGTAGCCCTCCCTGCCCTCCTCTATGTAAGATAGGCTTCGCATATCATTTCCAACCTAACGCCCGAATATATTTATGAAAGATTTATACGACTGCACTTTTTGTGTGATAGCGGTATGCTATAATTAAAAGGGTGGGAATGAATCAACCCACCTACGGAAATTGTCATCAAGAGTTCTTTAGCCGGCATTTGATTCGATCCGTGATCGAACCGGCGGAGGGAAGCCAGAGTGGCGAATAAGATGGAACGCTTTACCCAGCGGGCGCGCCGGGTTTTAAGCCTCGCGCAGGAAGAAGCGGAGCGTCTTCAACACAATTACATCGGGACTGAGCATCTCCTGCTCGGGCTGATCCGTGAAGAAGGCGGGGTCGCAGGCCGTGTGCTACGGGAACTCGGGTTGGATCAACGGCGCGTGGAAGAATTGGTTGAACGTATGACCCGCGCTACCACGCGTAACACTACCACCCAACCAGAGCTTTCGCCCGGCACCAAACGAGTACTTGAACTTGCGGTGGACGAAGCTCGCCGCATGGGCCATCACTATATCGGCACCGAGCATCTTTTGCTGGGTCTGGTACGACTGAACGAGGGCGTCGCCATTGACATCCTCAAGCGCACAGGTATCAGCCCTGAAGAAGTTCGCCGTCAAACCCGGCGCGTCTTGCAGGAAAGCCCGGTGCAGTCCAAAGAACCATCACAGACCGAAGAGCCGCGTCCCCGCCCACCGCGTAAATCCAGCGGTGAAAGTGGTAAGACACCGCTAGTTGATCAGCTTGCAACCGATCTCACCGCGCTGGCGCAGGAAGGTAAGCTTGATCCGGTCGTTGGTCGTGAAACCGAAATTGAACGCGTGATTCAGGTGCTTAGCCGCCGCCGCAAAAATAACCCGGCGCTGATCGGTGAACCCGGCGTTGGCAAAACAGCCATCGTTGAAGGCCTCGCCCAGCGTATCATCAATGGCGAAGTGCCTAAACCCCTAATGAACAAGCGCGTCCTTCAATTAGACGTAGGTTCGATGGTCGCAGGTACCATGTATCGCGGTCAGTTTGAAGAACGCCTCAAGCGTGTGATCGAAGAATTGAAGTCTTCTGACAGCATCCTTTTCATTGATGAAGTGCATATGCTGGTCGGTGCTGGCTCTGCCGGCAGCAGCGTAGATGCCGCCAACATCCTCAAGCCTGCCCTCTCTCGTGGTGAGCTTCAGTGTATCGGCGCGACCACGCTGGACGAATACCGCAAGCACATCGAAAGCGATGCCGCGCTTGAACGCCGTTTCCAGCCGATTCTCGTCTCTGAACCAACCATCGAAGAGACTATCGAAATCTTGCAGGGCATCAAGGTGCCTTATCAGGAGCATCACAACGTCGAAATCACCGATGATGCCATCGAAGCCGCCGCCAATCTCAGCGCCCGCTACGTGCCGGATCGCTTCCTGCCGGACAAGGCGATTGACCTGATTGACGAAGCCGCTGCCCGCCTGCGTATGTACAAAAGCCCGGAAGCGGTGCTGGTACGCCGCGCCGAGCAGGAACTGCGTCAGATCGAAGATGATCTGCGCGTCCTCGAAGAAGATGGTGATGGTGGCGAAGAAGTGGATCGCCTCAAGCGCCAGCGCGAAACCGTAGAAGGTACGCTCAATTCGCTCAAGGGCAACTGGAATACTGATACCAATCAACCGCGCCTAATCTCTGAAGACATTGCCGAAGTCGTCGGCATGTGGACGGGTATCCCCACCATGCGCATCGCAGGTGAGGAAAGCGAACGCCTGATGCAGATGGAAGGCGCGCTGCACAAGCGCATCGTCGGTCAGGATGAGGCCATCGTCGCCATCAGCCGCGCCGTTCGCCGCGCCCGCGCTGGCATGAAAGACCCGCGCCGCCCGATTGGCTCGTTCATGTTCCTCGGGCCGACCGGTGTCGGCAAGACAGAATTAACCAAGTCCCTGGCTGAATTTCTGTTCGGCAGTGAAGATGCGCTCATTCAGCTAGACATGAGCGAATTTATGGAGCGTCATTCGGTGGCTCGTCTGGTTGGCGCGCCCCCCGGCTACGTTGGCTACGAAGATGCCGGTCAATTGACCGAAGCCATCCGCCGCCGCCCGTACTCGATTGTGGTGTTCGATGAAATCGAGAAGGCGCACCCTGAAGCCTTCAACATGCTGCTGCAAATCATGGAAGAAGGTACGCTCACCGATGCGCGCGGGCGACGGGTAGATTTCCGCAATTCGATCATCGTCATGACCAGCAACGTTGGCGCAGACACGATCAAGCGCGGCAACAATCTCGGCTTCAACGCCCCCCGCAGCGAAGAAATAGATACCAAGCAGCAGTATGACGAGATGAAGAAAAGCGTCAACGATCAACTGCGGCGCGTCTTCCGGCCTGAGTTCCTCAACCGTGTGGATGCCACCATCTTCTTCCGCGCACTGACCCGTGACGAGATCAAGACTATTGTTGACCTCGAACTGGACAAAGTGCGCACGCGCCTACTGGAACACGCCATCACCCTCGATCTCACTGACGAAGCTCGTGATTGGCTGGCGGTTAAAGGCTATGATCCGGAATTTGGTGCGCGCCCGCTGCGCCGCCTGATCCAGAACGAAGTTGAAGATCGCCTGTCTGATGGCATCCTCTCCAGCGAATTTAAGATGGCAAGCGTGGTACGTATCGGCGTCAAGGACGACGAACTGTTCCTCGAAACCGTCGAAGATGAAGCGGAAGGCGCTGAACTCGCCGAAGCTGGCGGCTGATCAAAATCATCAATGTATTTGTAAGGAAGGGCGAACACAGTGTTTCGCCCTTTTTGTTTACCCTGTTTGCTTTTTATTGTTTA
>CAZBPB010000079.1:10706-11594 GCA_964493565.1 uncultured Pleurocapsa sp.
GGAGGAAAAACAACTGTGTCCCTCATCCGCATCTTGCTGCTCGTGTGCCTGATCTTTGGCATATTTGGAAGTGTCACCGCCCAATCCTCCAGCGATGAATGCCCGGATTCACAATTTTCAGAAATAGCCAGATATGGCGTCGTCACCCCCGGCGATTCAAATAACGTGCGCGCGGAACCTTCCGTCAATTCGGAAGTGATCGGGCAGTTAACATCGCGGGATGCTTTCGAGGTACTTCCGGACGGGATCACCTGTACCGATGGCTACCTGTGGCGGGAAATCCAAACCTGGACGATGCGCGGTTGGACAGTTGAAATTCCGGCAGATGGCAGCGATCCTTTCATTGTCCCCTTCGTGCCTGAGTCGCGTGAAGTGGGAGAGGTTGCCGAAGATGGCAGCATCATCGTTGATACCGATGGCCTCTCATTTACAGTTCCTGCCGATCTGGGCATTACAGCCGTGATACGCGAGCCGGTAATGGGATGGCATGGCATGGGAGAACGACCAAACGCGCTCACCTTCACCTTTGAATACGAGGAAGCAGATCGTTTCCCTGTCACGCTCGAAATCTACCGCTATCTCCTACCCGATGGCAGCTACGAATTTCCTCAATCAGAAGACCTTGAAACGTTGCTTACGGATCAACCGCCGCTGCTTGAATATGCAGCGAACGAACGGATGCCCCAATCACCGCTAGCGGGTGCAGTGGCGATGATCGGCGGTGCTGGCAATTATCTCCCTTTCAACAGCGGTGAAGGTCTGCGTTACATCACCGTTTTCGCGCAAGATTCCGTCATGTTCACGCCGGATATGACCTTTAGATACATCTTTCGCGGCATCACCGATGACGGGAATTTCTTTGTCGCCTCCCAGCATTTCCCGGTTCAG
>CAZBPB010000079.1:11610-11939 GCA_964493565.1 uncultured Pleurocapsa sp.
ATCCTTTACACGGAAGATTACGTTCCCTATCTCAGAGATTTTGAGGCGAACCTTGCATCTCAACCGGCAGACGCTTTCACGCCTGACCTTGCCCTGATCGATGCTATATTCACCTCATTAACCGTGACCGATGCCGAAGCCTTAAGCCTTGCAATACCATAGCATTCCTGTGATAAACGGGGCGAACATACAGGTTTGCCCCGTTTATTTTCCCTCTCCAAAACCCCTTCACCTTCTCACACCCCGCCCTGTGCTACACTGTGAAATAAACTGACTACATACAAATTCACCGTCCTTGCCTCCCCTCTCCCTGAGAGGGTGTTCATTAA
>CAZBPB010000080.1:0-326 GCA_964493565.1 uncultured Pleurocapsa sp.
GTTTGTTAACCTGCGAGATGACCTGAGTGATATTGCGCTGGTCACGAGCGGCACGTTACCGAGTGATGAATTTCGAGAACGCTATCTGGCAAGCGACCTGTACGTTCCCGATCCAAATCATCTGGCAACGCTGGTCTATGATGCGCTGAGTTTTGTACTAATGCCGAATGCAACAACCCGCGCAGATATCATCACATGGATGAATATGGGCGACTATGCTGGAATCAACGGTGAAATCTCATTCACCGATGGTTGGTGGGCAAACGCGCCCATCAACCGCTATGAATATGGGGCGGATGGGAGGCTAACCCTGATGAGGGAAGAGA
>CAZBPB010000080.1:354-10725 GCA_964493565.1 uncultured Pleurocapsa sp.
CAACTAGAGGCAGCGATTCGGGCGCGCAGCAACGCACCCGAACCACCTTGATATTTTACGCGGCCTACTTCGAACGAAGGATATCGTAGAACAGCGGTAAAGCGTTAACCGACGAGTCTGAATAGGCGAATACCTCATCCAAGGCAGCGCGACATGCTGGAATACGCGCAGGATCGTTGGCGTAAATGGTCGCGATTTCCTGACCAGCGCTCACCTGCTCGCCCTGTTTTACGTAAACCTTTACGCCAACCGCATGATCAATGGCATCGGTTTTCTTTTCGCGGCCTGCGCCGAGTTCAAAGGCTGCTCTCGCAGCCGCCATTGCCTCAACCTTCACGAGATAGCCACCCTGTTTTGCGGGGTACGGCTCGATAATGCTCGCTTGTGGCAAACGGGAGGGATCATCAATCATGCTTACGTTTCCTCCCTGCGCCTCAACCAGAAGGCGAAACTTTGCGAATGCCTCGCCATTTGCGATCTTAGTTTCTAAGAGGGCACGTATTTCAGCGTCATCCGTCCATTTCTCGCCGCGTCCTGCCAATTTTAGCATTTCGCCGCTGATGAACAGACAGTGTTCGAGGAAATCTTCCGGACCTTCCCCACGCAAGGTCTTGATCGCCTCTTCTACTTCCAAGGCGTTGCCGATGGCTTCGCCTAAAGGCTGATTCATATCTGAGAGCACCGCAGTCACATCACGACCGGCATCACGCCCGATCTGCACCATAATTTCAGCCAAGGCATGCGCTTCATCCAGCGTTTTCATAAACGCGCCGCTGCCCGTTTTCACGTCCAGCACGATGCCATCCGCACCCGCCGCAATTTTCTTACTCATAATGCTGCTGGCAATCAGCGGTAAGCAGCTAACGGTTGCGGTTACATCACGCAGCGCGTACAGAATACCGTCGGCGGGCGCCAATGAGAGGGACTGCCCGACCAGCGCCAGTTGATTACGTCTTACGAGGTCGCGAAATTCCTCTGCGGACAGGTCTACCCGAAAACCACGAATAGATTCCAGTTTGTCTATTGTGCCGCCAGAAAAGCCAAGGCCGCGCCCGCTCATTTTTGCTAAGGGCACCCCACAGGCAGCGACCATTGGCAGTACCGCAAGCGAAGTTTTATCGCCAACACCGCCTGAGGAATGCTTATCTACGGCATATTCAATTAGATCGTGCAAATCGAGAATGTCGCCCGAATTCGCCATTGCCAACGTGAGTTCGACAATTTCCTGCGATGTCATACCACGAATATAGACCGCCATCAGCCATGCTGCTGTCTGGTAATCAGCGATTTCGCCGCTGACCACAGCACTGATGAAATAATCAATTTCCTGTTTGCTTAACTCTTCGCCATCGCGCTTTCTGGCAATGATATCAACGACATGCATACGGTTCTCCTCTGCTTATAATGCCGCCCTGAACGCGGCAGCACCCCGCCATGTATAACAAGTAATATAAATCAATCCGAAGTCAAAGTCTCACCAAACACCAACCTTTGTTGGTTGAGCCATTCCCTGCGTTCAATTACAATACTGACCGTTCCGATTTTCAGATTATCCAGGAGCTTATAAGCACGCATGAACCCCAAACAACGCCAATTGCTGATCATGATTGCCCTAGTCGTCGCAGCGGCAATTGCTTTTATCGCCGTGATTGCGCTGGCAAACCGCCCAGCCGCCCCAACGATTGATTATGCCAGCATCCCACAATCCCGCACTGAAGATGGCGCGTTCGTGCTGGGAAACCCGGACGCACCCGTAACTATCATCGAATTTGCAGACTGGGCATGCTCGCACTGCCAGGTTTACCGCGACACCATGGATACCTTCATCCATGAGCAGGTTACCACAGGACGCGCAAAATTTGAGTTTCGCGTGTTCCCGACTGCTGGTGGACAGCTTACCGTCTATGCGGGTCAGATTGCAGATTGCGCGGAAGAGCAGCGCCCCGGCGCATTCTGGGATTTGCAGCCGACTCTATACGAACTGGCAACTACGAACCGTTACACTGAAGATCTTGGTCGTGAGGTCGCCAACCGGCTTGGACTTGACTACTCAGAGCTTCTATCGTGCAGCAGCAATTCTGACCGTGTGACCACAGACGTAAATTTTGGTCGTAATGGAGGCGTACAAGGCACACCAGCGGTCATGGTACGCTACGATGATGGCGCGGCTACATTCATCACATATAACGGGACAACATACAGCCGCAGCGAAGTGCCGCTGAGCGTTCTGGTCGGCGTAGTTGACCAGGCACATGCGGGAGCATAACTAAAGCAGTACAGAACTGAGTTCTGAGCGTTGATGGTCTGAGTCCAGGGAAATCGCCAGTAATTTCCTCCTCAAAACAAAACGCTCAGGACTCTTTTGATTATATTGCTACCGGAAACTCTGAAGTTGAGAGCTTCACACCCTGCTCGGAAAGACGGGCAAGCGCTTCGTTTGCCTGAGCATCAAAATCAATTGCCGGGTGTGCAACCGCCGACATACAGTCGGTAAGAATGTGTAGTTTGGCAATCACCTCTGGTTGATCAGCAAAATAACGCACAATTGAATTTACTGTTTCCAACACACAGTGACTTTTCGCCTGCCCCGCAATATAGACACGATCATAGGTTGCCAACAGATACAAAAATTCGACGTTGAGTTCCCCGTTTGGCTCGTCAGGTACTTTTACTTCCGGCTCCAACATCGAGTAATACTCAGTTCTGGGAATTGCACCTTTATTTAAGAAAACTGGCTGCGAATTTCGTGCCGCCGTATGGTAGGCAACAGCCTCATAAAGTGCCGGCGTGATATTCTGTCCCGGGGTGCCGATCAGCGTGTGGTAAGGCCAGATCATCAACTGTTTCTTAGATCGCCCCTCCAAACTTTCCACATAGTATTGTGACCACACCTGATCACGGGTAGGTATCCAGTTTTCAAGCTCCACATCTTCGGCAGAAATAACGGTATACGGTGCTGGATGCTCTCCCCGCTCATTTTGCCACCACGTTGGGAAGAAAATCTGGATAGGCACATGGCTATCCAGCGAAGTCGCTATCGTGGTAATACGTCCGGTATTGCTGAAAATCCACTCGATCAAGCGGCGGGTATCCTCTACAGCGCCGGGCACTGAAAGCGCACCATCAGCATGAACAAAATCTACCTGCGGGTCAACTAACAAAAGAAGCGTTCGCGGAGAGTCGTTTTTAGACGGCGTCAATTTCGCCCGCATTCCAGCCACTGTCGCCGCCGGAACATCAGGAACAAACAGGGTACCAACACGTCCCGGATCATAAAACGAGGGTAGACTCACTTTCAAACCTCCAGCCAAACCGATATACTCCCGTTATTCACCCGATCATACTGCGTTATGCAACTTGAGGACACATGCGGACAGTCTACTGGTATCAACAACACGTTCGGATGATTGATCAACGCCGTATTCCGTGGGAATTGGCTTTAGTCGATCTCTACGACGTGAACGCAGTAACCGAGTCTATTCGTGATATGACTGTACGCGGCGCGCCCGCCATAGGCGCGACTGCCGCCTTTGGCATGGCACTTGCGGCGCAAAACAGCAGCGCGCAAACGATACCCGAATTACTGGCGGAGTTGGAAATCGCGGGAAATTTGCTGAAGGCATCCCGTCCTACAGCCGTGAATCTGGCGTGGGCAGTAGATAAATTACTGACGATTGCCCGTGAAAGCATTCTCACAACGCCTGACGAGATACGCGGCGCACTTCTGCAAGCGGCACAGCAAATTGCCGACGAAGATGTAGAAATCAATCAGCGTATGGGAAAGATCGGCGCAACGCTGATAGCAGAGCATGATACGGTGCTGCACCACTGCAATACTGGCGCACTGGCAACCGTAGATTACGGTACGGCTCTGGGCGTGATTCGCGCAGCATTTGAGCAAGGCAAGCATTTCCACGTCCTGCTGGACGAAACCCGCCCTCGCCTTCAAGGCGCACGTTTGAGCGCATGGGAGATGGAACAGCTAGGTGTTCCGTATGATATCATCCCTGATACGGCGGCAGGTTTCTATATGCGCCGGGGTGAAGTCAAAGTTGTGTTATTGGGCGCAGACCGCATCGCCGCAAACGGCGACTTTGCCAACAAAATCGGTACTTATCAGGTGGCGGTGCTGGCTAAAGAAAATGGCATTCCGTTCTATACTGTTGCCCCAACCTCTACGATTGATCTTTCGCTGGCATCCGGTGACGATATTCCAATTGAAGAACGCGACAAGAGTGAAGTGCTGGCCCCATTCGGGGGCGCGATTGCTCCAGCACATTTTAAGGCTCGCAACCCTGCGTTTGATGTTACCCCGGCAAGCTACTTGAGCGGCATCGTTACCGAGAACGGGATTGTACGCCCGCCATTTGAGGTTAATTTGCGTCGGGCGGTGATGGGCGAGCAGGTCTAAACATCCAGCCAGCGAGCAAGCTGGTTTCCTGTAGAACGCGCAGATCCATCGCGATACTGGTAAAGCAACACCAGATCGGGATAGTCAGTGTCTACCCGCGACTGCCATTCACCAATGCTAAATAACTGCAGCTTGCCCCGAATACGGGCACAGCTTAGCACGAAGGGCAGCCGTTCATACAATGTCATCACACGGCTTTCGTCCATGCCGGGGCTAGAGCGACGGGCCATCATTCCAAGGGCGCTTTGCAACCGTTTTGCGTCCGGCGCGCCACGCACAGACCACCACATACGGGGCAGATCGCCTTCCACTAACAGGGGCGCGATCATCTGAGGCTCGTCCGAACGCAGTTCATCAAGGGCAATAAGCTGCGGGCGCAGTTCCAGTGATTGAAGGATACATTCCCTGTAGGATAGGGGCTGTCGCGCTGACCATTTTACGGATATAGATTTGACTGCTTCCGAAGGGCGTAATTCGGCGGAACGTTCTACCGTTACCGTGTCTTCGGTATCCGGCACCATTTTCAAAAGCGCGTTCAGCAGCGTGGTTTTGCCCGTTTCTGGTTCGCCTACAATCGCAATACCATATTTCGAAGCAACTAACTGCCGGATCAGCGCCGCCGCTTCGCCAGTCATGAAACCATCGTGCGCCAACTGCTCAATATCTGGCATCACTTTGGGATGGACACGAATATCAGCAGTAATCTGTGCTACATACGGCGGCAAGGCTACCGCCAAAGAGACAGGACGACTGTTGATTTCCAATCCGGTTTCAATCATGCCGGGTTCAGCATTAAGATCAACATCCGCATCTTGCAGTAAACGCATGATGATACGGTTTAGATGGGTTTCATCTTCGAATATCGGGCCGATAGGTTCAAGTTCACCGTGACCGTGACGCACCGACGCGGCGCGTGAACTGTTGAGATAGATGGTGGTAACGCGCTCATCGGCAAGAAGATCATCCAGAGGGCCATAGCCGAAAACCTCGCTGTAGGCCTGACGCACGATTTCTGCTTTGTCTTCGCTAGTGACGTTCACACTTTCAACCGCCAGCACGTATTCGGCAGAATCCAGTACTAATCTCAGCCGCTGACCACGCGTACGAGCCTCACGAAAAGCCTCGCTGCCATCTCCATGTTCAATCAGGAATTGATCCACCACCCGTTCAACCAGTGCGGCGATGGAATACAGCCGCGTCCCCATACGCGCTGCAATCAGGCGGGGAACAGCGGGCTTTGCGGGGCGGTTCGATTCGGGTGGTGGTTGTTCGCTCATCTGCGGATCAAAGCTCACTCAGATCAACAAGTTTAAGATCTGGATTTGCATTGGGTTGGCGGCCAATTTTTGCCAGATCATGCCACTGACCGTGAAGCTGAACACGCACAAGATCGAGCGTGAAATCAATGTTTGTGGCGCTGTCATTGCGGAAAAAGGTTGAGCCAACTCCATAAATATCCACCGGCGCATTCCGTGTTTCATATTCGAGTATCCGATCACGGTTGAAGCCGCCACTGGCAACAATTTTCACGCTACGACAGTACGCAGCAGCATTTTCACGTAAATCGTCTGGCACATCCCACGTTTGCCACGCGCTATCCAATGCCTCACGCAGTCGCTGGATGAGAAGCACGCTGATGCCCATTGGTTCGTCCGGCGCAAGCGAAACATCGCGCAAATCCGGGCTAGTATCCACGCGCACACCGTGCAACTGCCAGCGGGGTTGTTCCTCGATGTCGCCCGCAGCAAGCGCGTTGATATACTGCTGCCAGAAGGCCTCAAGCGTGCGCAGGCTGTCACCGATAACATCATTATTGAAATCAACGAGCGCGATGCGCGGGATACTGACCGGTAAGTAACGGGCATATGCCAGCATTGATTCGGCGGTATCACCGAGAAACACGGATATCAGGGCGTGGGGTACAGTACCCCCACCCTTTCCGCCCCACCATGCACCCTGCCGGTCGGTGCTAACAGCAGCTGCTAAATTCATTCCGGATTCGAAATTGAATCGCTGTACAGCCACCCAATAGGCGTAGCCATCGGCAGATTGCACTTCTGGCAGATCAAAGCGCGCCGGAAAGAAGAGGACGGGTTTACCGTTCGCCGCCCGCAGCGCGCCAAGTGAATTACTGGCAATACGGCTCATGCGCGAGAGATACCCTAACATTGGCGTTTCCAGCTGCGCAAAATCGCGATAGCGACCGCGAATTTTGATGACTGGCAGCACCTGATCAGCATGACCGTTATAGGGCACAATTGTGCCGTCCTGAATCGCTTCAACCTCAGCCAGAGTGGATGTATCTACAAATTGTTCATTTTCAAAAAACCCTGTGGCGTGCCGGAGCATGACCAGCGCAACATCTGTGCCGGCAATCAGCGCTTCCGGGGCGCGGCGCATAAAAATCTGCGCTTCTACCGTCAGATTTCCGGTATCCAGATTTACAGGTTGTTGGAATAAACGCGGGCTAGTGCCAGCAAAGCGGTAGCCTTGCTCTGCCGCCGATTGCAAGACAACCGCCACGTTATGAAAATATTTGTCGCTATAGCTACCCCGGCGCAATCCGTCTAAATCAAGTTGGATATCGGTTTGTTTCAATCGCTTGTAGTTGAAAAGAGTCATTTGAGGGATTTTTCGCATCTACAAACAACCAAAGCGGCTGTGGTATACTCCCGCCTGTTTGTCACAAATCAGATGCCTAATGAGAGAGTCAATGGATATCATTGTAACGGGTTCTATCGCCTACGACTACCTGATGCGATTCCCCGGCCATTTCTCCGAACACTTCATCAAAGATCAGCTTCATCGCATCACTCTGAGCTTTCTTGTTGAGGATATGACCCGTCACTGGGGCGGGATTGGCGCAAATATTGCCTTCACGCTGGGGCTGCTGGGCATTCGTTCCAAGCTTTTCGGGACGGCGGGGCGAGATTTTGCAGATTATCGGTTATGGCTTGAAAAAGCGGGCGTGGACACCTCTACTGTACGCGTGATCGACTCGGTTTTCTGTGCCTCATTCTTCGCTAATACCGACCTTGATAACAATCAAATTTCGTCGTTCTACAGCGGCGCGATGGAATATTCGAAACAATTTTCCATTGCCGATGTATACGATGGTGTACCGGATTACGTGATCATTTCACCGAGCGACCCTGCGGCAATGTTGAAGCTTGCCGAGGAATGCCGGCAGCGCGGTATTCGTTTCCTTGCAGATCCCGGTCAACAGGTCGCTCGTTTCAATGGCAATGAATTGAAGCTGTTTATAGATGGGGCGTACGCACTTTTTGCGAACGACTATGAAGCATCATTGATCGTGGAAAAAACGGGGCTGTCGCTGGCAGAAATACGGCAGTTTGTTGAGGTGCTGGTCGTAACCCACGGCGCAAATGGCTCAATCATCTATACTGATGATCAGCAATATGACATCCCGGTGGTCACGCCAGCACAGATTCAAGATCCGACCGGGGTAGGCGACGGCTATCGGGCAGGCTTCCTATACGGACTTGCTCATAACTTACCACTCAAATTATGTGGTGAGATCGGCGCGCTGGCAGCCACCTATGTTTTAGAACAGGTAGGGCCTCAAAGCCATTACTTCACCCCCGAACAGTTCAATGCACGCTTTCAGCAGCACTTTGGCGACAATGACCTGCTTCCCAACCCGGGACAATCCCAATCCGTTATTGCTTGAACCGGTGCTGGCGCAAAAGCCACACCGATAAAGAACAAACACACACAAATCACTTTCAGGAGTTTTCATGACGCTCAATCGCGAACACGATGTTAAGAATTTGGAGCTAGCCACTGGCGGTCGTTACCGTATTGAATGGGCGGAGCGCGAAATGCCAGTGCTGCGTGCCATCCGCGAACGCTTTAAAGCTGAAAAGCCATTGGCGGGTATGCGCGTGTCGGCGTGCTTGCACGTCACAACTGAAACAGCAAATCTGATGCACACGCTTCAGGTTGGCGGCGCAGATGTAGTTTTGTGCGCATCGAACCCGCTATCAACGCAAGATGATGTTGCGGCATCGCTGGTTACGGACTACGAAATTCCCGTGTACGCGATTAAAGGCGAAGATAACGCCACCTATTATGATCACATCAAGGCTGCGCTGGATCACCAGCCACATATCACCATGGATGACGGGGCAGATCTGGTCAGCACGATTCACAAGACCCGCCGCGAACTTCTGGAAGACATTGTTGGTGGGACTGAAGAAACGACGACGGGGGTCATTCGTTTGCGCGCAATGGCCAAGGACGGCGCGTTAAATTTTCCGGTTATCGCGGTGAATGACAGCAATACCAAGCATCTGTTCGACAACCGCTACGGCACCGGTCAGAGTACTCTGGACGGTGTGATTCGCGCAACGAACCTGTTGATTGCAGGACGTACTATTGTGGTCGCCGGTTCTGGATGGTGCAGCCGCGGTATCGCTGACCGCGCACGTGGCCTAGGCGGCAATGTCATTGTGACTGAAGTGGATCCGTTACGCGCGCTCGAAGCGGTTATGGATGGTTTCCGCGTCATGCCAATGTCTGAAGCGGCCTCGATTGGTGATATTTTTATCACCGCCACAGGCGATATCAATGTTCTGGACACGCATCATTTCGCGACCATGAAGCCGGGCGCATTGCTGGCTAATTCAGGTCATTTCAACGTCGAGATTAACCTGAAAGGCCTGGGTGAAATGGCTGACGGCGCGCCGAAGCTGGTTCGCCCATACGTTGAAGAGTATCGTGTCAACGGCAAGCCTCTGTACGTGTTGGGCGAAGGGCGCTTGATCAACCTTGCAGCAGCAGAGGGTCATCCCGCCAGCGTGATGGATATGAGCTTTGCTAATCAAGCACTGGCTGCGGAATATATGGTCAAGCATCATGCTGACCTGACTTCAAACGTGTATACCATTCCAGAAGCGATTGATAACGAGATTGCGCGGCTGAAGTTGGAGAGCATGGGTATCGCAATTGATACACTCACCAACGAACAAGCACATTACTTGAGCCAGTGGGAAGAAGGCACATAGCCACTCCATATCATAACAAGGAGGATTTGAGCGATGTTACGCACAGGTCTTAAACTGATTATCGCGTTGGTTGCCGCCACGTTCATGATTGTCCCTGTCGGGGCGCAATCTACGGATTCCGCACTGCTGCGCTTTGTAAATGTGATCCCGGGCGCAGCGTCGCTGGATGTATTTGTTGATGGTCAACTTGCTGCCGCAGGGTTGGATTTTGGCGAATCCAGCCTATACATTCCTGCGCCTGCGGGAACGCATCGCGTCGTTGCTACACAGGCGGGAGTGACAACCGCGTTATGGGAACAGGAGATCAATGCCAACCCGGGCGCGGCACTTACACTGGTAGCTTCTTCCACTGATGCGCCTACCTTTCAGACATTTCTGGATGACCTGAACCCGCTGTTTCTTGGGCAAGCCCGACTTACAGCTATCCATGCAATTGCCAGCGCATCGGCAGTAGACATTACACTTTCGGATGGGCGAGCAGTGATCCCCGGCCTTACCTATAATGTGCCTTATGGCACGCTGGACGTACCGGCTGCCGTCTATGAAGTGATGGTTGTTCCCGCAGGGGATACAGTCGAAAATGCGCTCGTCGGGGTTACGCCGTTGAAGTTGAACAGCAGTACCTCCTATATGGTGATCGCTTATGGAACCACCAGCGCTCCTGACCTTTTGATCTTGAGCGCCCCTACATTGCCTGAAGAACCAGCGAGCTTTACAGGTGGATTTGCCCGGATCGCTCATGCTATTCCCGGCGCTCCCGAAGTTGATGTTTACCTTGATGACACGCTGATTGCGCCGTCACTGGCATCTGGAGACTCAACAGTCTATATCGCACTACCATCCGGTGACTACGAAGTAAATCTCCGTTTACCGGGTGAAACCGACATCCTTGAAGGCGCAGAGCTTGCCGTGTCTGAAGGGCTATACACTACC
>CAZBPB010000080.1:10735-11892 GCA_964493565.1 uncultured Pleurocapsa sp.
ATGTCTCGATTGAGTCATTTGAAAGCGACCTAAGCGGTATTACTCCTGAAACGGCATCCCTGCTGCTGGTAAACGCGCTCGTTGATGGTTCAGCTTCTGTTTCCACTTCGGCGGGCGATGAAATTGTCAGTGATGTGGCAGCAGGCTCGACAGCATCTGCGGAGATTGCTCCAGCCGAAGAAACACTGGTTGTTTCGACTGATATTAGCGATTCAACGGTTGAATTAAATGGCAGCATCTATGGCGGCGTTTTCTACGAAGTGGTGGTCGTTTCCGGTGAAGGTGGGCCTGAAGTTATCGCACTCCCGCCTGTGAGCATCAATATGAGCCTCTCCAGCGCGCCCGGCGATACCACGCTTAACCCGCCGACCACTACCGCGCCGACGCCGACGGTTGCCCCAACTGAGCCGCCTGCTGCACCGACAGAGGCCGCAAGCCAGCCGACACAAAGCCCAGGCGAACCGACGGCTGCCGCCGCTACGACTGCGCCAACAGCAGTACCGACTGGCGCGATGCCGACAGCGCGGGTGAATACCAATCCTGGCGCCAATGTACACATGCGCCAGTTCCCAAGCAGTGAGGCACTTTCTCTGGCGCTGATCCCGTCTGGCAGTACGCTAGAGGTACTTGGTCGTGCCGGAGCGCCCGTTTTCCCTGTTGGGGTCACGGTTACGCCCGATCCGAGCGCCACACCGTTTGTCGATCCGGCAACATTGCTGGAACCAGGTGCCGATCTTGACCCGGCGACAACGTGGCTGTTTGTGGAATTTGATGCGCCGGATGGCGGCACCATTACCGGTTGGGCAAACGCCTTATATCTATCGGTAACTGCACCCGATGGTCGCCCGCAGCGTTTAGCAGACCTGCCGTTGATTCCCGAAAACCGCGCCGGTCAGGTAAACAGTTCTTTTGAGCTGACCCCGGTACCTACCATACCGTTTGAAAACACGGTTGTGGCGACAGTTGACCGCCTAAGCCCCGGCGCAAATTTACATCTGCGCCGCTTCCCATCCGCCGAATCTGAATCACTGGCTCTGATTCCTGCCGGAACGCAAGTTCCTGTACTTGGTCGCGTAGATACTGGTGAATGGTATCAGGTGGAATACAACGGGCTAGTTGGTTGGATTTCATCAGCTTATGTAAGCCTGTCCTATAAT
>CAZBPB010000081.1:0-1701 GCA_964493565.1 uncultured Pleurocapsa sp.
ATCCTGTGATGGCGCTGGCGGCGACGACATAGGGGCTAGCCAGATAAATCGGCGCATCTGCGGTACCCATGCGCCCCTTAAAATTGCGGTTGGCGCTGGTGATGCTGGATTCATTGGGCGCGGGTATCCCCATATGATTGCCCATACACGGCCCACAGCCCGGTGTGCCTACTGTCGCGCCCGCTTCTAGCAGCGTCGAGAGCGTGCCGTCTGCTGCTGCGCGTTTCAGCACTTCGCTGCTGGAAGGGATCACGATCATGCGGATGCTCACTTTATGGCCGCGCAGCACTTCCGCCGCTGCGGCAAGGTCTTCGTATTTGCCGTTGGTGCATGTCCCTAGAAAAGCCTGCTGCACCCGTTCCCCTGCGATGGCTGTAATATTGCAAACATGATCTGGCTGGTGCGGCAGCGCGACCAACGGTGTGAGGTCGCTCACATTTAACGCATATTCTTCGCTGTATTCAGCGTCATCATCGGGATACAGCGGCGTATACTCGCGCAGGCGCTTAGCTTCCAGATAATCAAAGACCAGTTGATTAGGCGGCAGGTAGCCGTTCATTGCGCCAAATTCGGCCATCATATTCGGCAGCACCGAGCGATCATCAATCGAGAAATGATCGAGCGCGTCCCCCGTAAATTCAACCGAGCGATAGGCGCCGCCGCTGATGCTGCGATCTCCAATGAGCTTCAAACTGATGTCTTTGACGGTGACGCCGCGCTGCAAATGCCCGTTTAACGCCACCCGCATCGCTTCAGGTACGCGCAGCCATAATTCACCCGTAGCCCATAATGCCGCCATCTCGGTACGGCCTACGCCCATGCCGAGCGCGCCCATCCAGCCAAAATGCGTGCTGTGGCTGTCTGAACCGAAGATCACTTCACCTGGCAGCACCAGCGCTTCTTCGCTGATCACCTGATGGCAAATGCCGCGCCCAACTTCAAAAAAATGGCCGATGCTTTGTTCACGCACCCACTGACGAATTTCAGCGTGATTTAGCGCGTGATCGGTGGTTGGCGCGGGCACCGCATGATCCAGCGTGATCACCATGCGATCCGATCGCAAAATCCGCTCTGCGCCAATTTGCAGAAAAGTTTTACGAATGGCGGCGGTATTGTCATGGCTGAAAATCATATCTGGTCGCACATCCAGCAGATCACCCGCGCGCGTATTTTCACGGCCTGCCGCGCGGGCAAGCGCTTTTTCGACGAAGGTATATCCGCTCATTTTAGAGTCTCACCCCTGACACTTCGCCCGCAGAGAGGGGGGCGAAAGCTAACGCTGATACTTCTTCGGACGCGAGCATATTCACTTCATGCAGCAGGGCATCAATTTCGTCAAGCGTTAGCGGGGCAGTATCGGCGCGGCGTTTGACAACCTGCGTCACATCTTTGATTACATCGTCGGGAATAGACAGCCCTAGCGTTTGTGCGCGATCACGGATGGTGTTCCAGCCAGTTAGTCGGTGACCGATAGCGATCTCGCGGGTGAGGCCAAAATCTTCAGGCCGCAGCACCTCATAGGTTGTTGGGTCTGCCAGCACCGCTTTGGCGTGAATGCCCGCCTTGTGAATGAAGGCCGATGCACCGGTGATCACGTTGTTGAACGGCACGTCAATATTGCAGTATTCTGCGATTAGCGCGTCTAATTCGGGCAGCAGCGGCAGGCGATATTTGCTCACATAGCTGCGATCCAGCGTGTAC
>CAZBPB010000081.1:1711-11847 GCA_964493565.1 uncultured Pleurocapsa sp.
TCCCATTGCGTTCGCCAATGCCGAGAATGGTGGTATCTATGTGTGTAGCGCCAGCTTCAAGCGCGGCGCAGGCATTGGCGATGGCGCATCCGCTGTCATTATGGCCGTGAAATTCAATATCCAGATGCGTTAGTCTGACGAGATGATGCACCAGCGTCCATACCTGATTGGGCGTCGCCACGCCGACGGTATCGGCTACCCCCAACCGATCCACCATTTCCGTATCGGCCACCGCCAGATACACACGATAGAGATCGCTTTCTCGGCTGCGGAAGCTGTCTTCGGTGCTGAAACGAAGCATGATATTCGGCGCTTGCTCGCGGGTGAACGAGATTACGTCTAGCGCCAGATCGATGATCTGGGTGATATCTTTGCCGTGGCTGTGCGTCATCAACTGCTGCGATGTGCCGATCACGATGTCAATGCCGCGCACGCCAGTATCTAAGGCGCGCAGCACATCTTCACGGTTGCAGCGCACATGAGTCAGAATACGCGCGTTTAGTCCCATGCCGACGATAGCCCGAATATCGGCTTCGCTTTGTGGAGAGGCGCAGGGGGAAGTCATCTCGATCAGTTCGACGCCGAATTGATCCAGCATCCCCGCGATATGCTGTTTTTGGGCGGTGGTGAAGGTTGCGGTGTTGAACTGCTCGCCTTCGCGTAAAGTGCTTTCAATAATCGAGAAATTATCCAGCGGCATCGTTCAAGACCTCCACAACCGTTTGTAGTACGGTGAACCAATCGTTTTCTTCAATGATCAAAGGCGGCAGCAGCCGCAGAACTGTTGCGCCAGCAGGCAGTGCCAGCACCCCGCGATCTTGCAGCGTTTGCAAAATGGGGGCCACTTTGCCGCGCAGCTCGATCCCCAATAGCAGCCCACGCCCGCGAATATCGCGGTACGCTGTTTCCTTGAGGTGTTCGCGGAAGTAGGCCTGTGCGCTGTTTCCCAAGCGCCGCACATTGGCGAGTAAATCAGGGTCGCTCAGTAAATTCAGAACGGCTAGGCCGGCAGCACAGGCGAGCGGGTTGCCGCCAAAAGTGCTGCCATGGGCGGCAGGCGGCAGCGCGCCGATAGTTTCGCCCATCAGCACCGCCCCCATCGGCAGGCCGCTGGCGATACTTTTGGCGAGCGTCACCAGATCGGGTTGAATGCCTGCATCCTGCTGATAGGCAAACAGCGTGCCGGTGCGCCCAAACCCAGTTTGAATTTCATCCAGGATCAACAGCGTGCCATTCGCACGACAGGCCGCTTGCAGCCCACGCAGATAATCTGCCTGTGCTGGATGCACACCGCCTTCGCCCTGCACCGGCTCGATGATCACGGCGGCGGTATCTGGAGTCAGGGAGGCTTGCAGCCGTTCAAGATTGTTGAAGGGTACAAACGAAACCCCTTCGATCAGCGGCTCAAAAGGCTCGCGGTAGGCTTTCTCCCATGTGGCGCTCAGCGCGCCCATCGTGCGCCCGTGAAAGGCGCGCATACAGGCAACCACGCCGCGCCGCCCGGTGATCAGGCGCGCTATTTTGAGCGCGGCTTCTACTGCTTCGGTTCCGCTGTTGCATAGGAACACCCGCTTAAAAGAGTCCCCCGCCGCTTGCACCAATGCTTCCTGATATTCAGCGCGCACCGGATGATAGAAAATTTCAGGGCAGATGATTAGCTCGCTTAACTGGCGTTGAATTGCTGCTTGAATTGCCGGATGCCCGTGCCCGAAATTCGCCACGCCGCGCCCGGTTACGCAGTCTATATAGCGTCGGCCAGCATCGTCATAAAGGAACGTGCCTTCGCCGCGCACAATCGTCAGATCGCGCTTGAGGTATGCACCGCTGCTGTACTGGCTTTCGAGTTCTCTTAGTGAAACCGATTGATCAATCATGAAAGACCCTTTAGAACTGCTAAGATGCCAACTTCACCGCAAGCTTCAGAAAGGCGATCTCTTGGTATTTTTGGCGGCTTGGCGCTTCAATCTATGGCTTGTGCCTGGCGCTCTGCGCGAACGATATGCGTCCCGTTTCCCGCAAATGCCGCATCCAGCGGCGAGTCGACCCGCGCATCGGCCAGAATGATCTGCTTGACGCCGGTTTCTAATGCGCGTTCGGCGGCGATCAGCTTCTTCTTCATGCGCCCCTGCGCGAAATTGGCGTAGCGAGAAAGTTCATTTGCGGCGAAATGGGTGATTAATGAATCGGGCTGGCTGACCTCCCTAAGAAGGCCAGGCACGTTGCTCAAGATCACCAACGCCTCTGCATGCAGCCCGCCAGCGATCAGCGCCGCCACCAGATCGCCATCTACATTCAGGCGCTCGCCGTCAGCGCCTAGCGCCACTGGCGAGATCACCGGAATGACCCCCGCCTGCAATAAAGCCTGTAGAGTCCGGATTGCGTTATCGCTCAACGGCTCAAGCGCCCCTGAATAGTCGTCGCGAATAATCACCTGTCGCCCGTTTACCAGCCCGCGAATGGCCGTTTTACGTGCTGCGCGCAGCACGCTCACGCCGGAAAGCCCCGCGGCTTGCGCCCCGAAATAACCAAGCACTGTCGTCACCCGCGTATTCACCAGCCCCGCTGCCGCGCAGTAAATCTCCAGCGTTTCAGGGTTGGTATAGCGGCTGCTGTGCCCACCAGGGGTGGTGATCATCTGCGGCGGCACGCCCATGCGCTCGCCCAAAGTGTTGGCAGCATCACTGGCGCCATGCACCACGATCCAGCGTTCACCGCTGCGCGCCCGCCTTACGACATTTGCCAGCGTTTGCATGGGATCAATGCCAGCGCCGCCGCCAATTTTCAAAACCTGAAGATTGCTCATCTAATCAACCCTTTTGAACCATAAGTGACGCTGAAAAAGGCGGCGTGAGGCCACTCTGTGCCGCCTGGGTTCGCCCGTCGCCTTTCACGGATAAAAGCCGCCAAATTTCAAGGCAGTCGTCTCTTCAAAACCGCACATCAGGTTCATACACTGTACTGCGCTGCCCGCTGCGCCTTTGCCGAGATTGTCAATCGCACAGAGCAAGGCCGCCCGCCCAGATGCCGGATCGTATTCCCAGCCCACATCGGCATAATTTGTGCCCGCTAAAAGATGTGGTTCTGGATGCCGATGAATGCCGGCTTTGTCATGCACGATCCGCACAAATGGCGACTCGCCCCATGCAGACCGGTAAGCCGCCCAGATATCCTTTTCTTGTATACCGTGCAGGGTGACGTAAACCGCCGCCGCCGCTCCGCGTACCAGTTCTACGCTGGTTACGGCCATGCGTATATCAAAATCGCCATATGTATTTAATGTTTGCCGCACTTCTGCTTCATGGCGGTGGCCAGTCATTTGAAATGGTCGCACCACGCCAGCGCGCGCCGGATGATGGCTGCTTTCGGTAGGGCTGCGCCCTGCTTCGCTGCTGCCCACTTTCAAATCAGCGATCAGTGGTTGATCGGCGCTCAGAATGCCAACTTGCACCAGCGCCCATACCGCCAGCGTGACGGCGGTTGCGTTGCAGCCTACCCCGCTGGCATAGGATGCGCCGCTAAGGGCTGCACGGTTGATCTCTGGCAGCCCATAGACGAAGCGATCCAGCCATGCGGGGGCGTGATGCGTTTCGCCGTAATACTGCTGGTACATGCCGCCGTCGCGCAGTCGAAAATCTGCGCTCAAGTCAATGATGCGCGCTGCTAAGCTGGCATAGCGTTCGATATGCCCTTGCGCTTCCCCATGCGGCAGCGCCAGAAACAGCACATCACAGGCTTCTAGCGCGGCTTGCCCAACGAAGCGAAGCTGGGTGCGCCCGCGTAAGTGAGGATGTATCTGATAGGCAAATTTGCCTGTGAAACTCTCAGAGGTGATCTGCGCGATCTCAATCAGCGGGTGATCGAGCAGTAAGCGCAGCAGTTCGCCGCCTGTGTAGCCGGATGCGCCGACGATAGAGACGCGGATCATATTGCTGCTACCCTATTTTCTGCCCTCGCAGCGGCGTTCTGAGCCTGTTCCAGTGTGTAGCCAACGACATGTGCGGCAATATCTACGCCGGTCGGTTTGCTGCTGTTGCGGAACTCCATCGTGTGATTGATTTCGTTGAGCAGTAGGCCGCGATTCGGGTCTTCAAACAGGTCGAGCGCCAGCACGCCACCACCAACAGCATTGGCTGCGCGCACACAAAGTTCATTTAATTCAGCCGTAACCGGGCAGTTGGTGGCGATCCCACCGCGCGCAGTATTAGTGATCCAGTGTCGCGATCTGGTTTCTGAACGTATTCCTGCACGTAGAAGGTGTGGTGGGTGTATCCACCAAGCGTTAGCCGGTGTTCGATGATTGCTTCTGCCGCTGCGCGGTCATTCACCCGCGCCAGTAAGCGCCCCCATGAGCCGGTAGCCGGTTTCAGCACCGCCGGATAGCGCAGGTCTTCTATCGCTTCAATGGCTGATTCTTCATCAAATGCTACGCGAGCAGATGGCTGAGGCACTCCTGCCTGTGCCAGCGCCAATGTGGTTAGCAGTTTATCGGCGCATATGGCTGCGGTGGCATAACTGTTGATGGTAGCAATGCCCCAGCTATTCAGAATCGCTTGCAGGTACATGCCACGTGAGGTGCTTACACAGCGTTCCAACACCACAGAATAGGCCGACCACGGAATGCCCGACGGCGCAACCTGTTCTGCCCCGGTAGTCAGGTTGATATTCACACTGCGGTCAAGAATGATATGTGGCTCAATACCGCGCGACTCGAAGGCCTCAATCAGCAGTTTTTCTTCAGGGCGAACATGAGTGACCAGCAGTGCGATCCGTAAGTCTGACATGCTTATTCGCCCCAGTCTTCTTGCATTTCCGGCGCAAGGTCAAGTTCCACCGGATTCAGGCTCAGCACTTCCAATTCTGCGCCGCAGTCCGGGCAGGGCAGCAGTTCATGCAGCATGGTGTCTGTAGGAAGGTGGATTTCAGCGGCGCAGTCCGGGCAATTTGAAATGTGAGTCATGAGTTTGTTCCTTTCAAAATACGATTGTGTACGGTCATAAAACGGACAAGAAAACAAAAACCGCCATCTGGCTTCGTTGATCCAGATGGCGGCGCGCTTCACAACATTCAGGCAAAACGCAGCTATCCAGACCTTGCGGTTGGCTTCTTGATCTGCTTGCGCTTGCTGTCGAACGATTTGAAAAACACTGCTGCTGCCTTTACACCTTGTTTAGAGAACAAAAAAAACCTGCCGCCGGGCAGGTCTTGTTCGCATCTTTTCGCGTATGGCGAAAGCGAAACTACCCGGAAATTGCTTTCGGGTTCTGCTTCTTCGCTTTCTTGAACACGCGCATATCAAACATTGAAAATAGGCTCCGTCAATGCAAGCTACAGGATACGTGATTTCTATATATGCATGCAATGGGTAAATTATCCGAATGATTGTGGATATTGTGCCTGAAGGGAACGTTAAAGGGGAAAAGATACAAGCTGAAAAGGATTATTGATGCATCAAAAGCTCGCGGGTAGCCATGTCAGTTAAAGGCATTCTCCGTTCCACGTCTCAAAAACTGGTTCCTGACTTTAGTGTTCCCCTTAGCTTTCGATTTTTAGCGCTTCTATCTCCAATCCCTGCGCCTGCTTTACCGCTTCTACACCAAAGCCAATATTCGCCTGCGGCGTGACGATGGCATAGCGGGTATCCATCCAGATCACAAGGCCGAGCGGGCCGGATGGGGAAAATGAGGTTATAAAAACCGGCTCATGATCAATAGAAAATTCTACGTGATCTAACATCCAATCAATTTGATAATGGTGACGTTCACGCAGCAAATTCAGGGGTATCGGGTGTTCATCTATTTTCAACGCGCGCTGAATTGATGGATAGAGCTTTGCATATACTTTCTTCGAGCGCATCGCCAGGGCTGCGGGGAGCGCCAGTGGCATGAGCGCCAGCGCGCGCGGATTGATAGCGTCAATCACTCCACATTTCCAACCATTGCCGGGCACGTTGTAATCAAGCGCCATATTGCTTTGTTTTGAGGCGAAGAAGAACCATAAGGCGCGTGGTAGACGCGGAAAACGATAGCGATCCGGCGAAAATGGATGGTTCCAGAAGCCAAACCCGGCTGTGCCAACAAACTCTTCTGGATTGCCGGTTGCATAGGCCGTTAAGGACAACCGGAGCGGGGGGCGGTTTTGAAGTTGTACCGGGCTGCGCGGTGAAGAAAGTTGTACATAATTCCATAGCTGGGCGTTGTGATACCCGGACGGTGTAGGAGGAAGTTTTAGCGACCATCCATTTTCTTTTTCCTGTACAACGCCGATTCCCGCAGCAACGGGTTGCACGGAGGATACTGTATTAGAAATAATGTTCTAATCCCCGCTACTCGGAAATTCACTTCTCAGGTATAATCATACTGTGAATTAAGCCTATCACTTCAGGAAACACAAAAGTGATAGATAAGCCAGAGGATGTGCGTTTTGGATATTACATGGTACGGTCATAGCTGTTTCAGAATTAGCGAGCGTGGAAAACTCAGTATTATTACCGATCCGTATTCGGAAACATTGGGGCTGCCGGCCTTGAAGCTGAAGGCAGATGTTGTCACCATCAGCCATAACTCACCGGGACATAATGCTGTAGACGTTGTGCAGGGCGAGCCTTACGTTTTGCGGGGCGCGGGTGAATACGAGATTGGTAACGTGTTTATCACCGCGCTGGCGATGCATAATGTGCAGAGTGAGCCGCCGCAGGCAAACGTTGGCTATCTCTTTGACTACGATAATTTGACGGTACTACATCTTGGCGATTTAAGCTATGTCCCTGAGCAGGGATTGGCAGAAAATCTGGGCGAGGTGAACGTGCTGCTGGTGCCTGTGGGTGGCGGCGGTGGGCTAAAAGCGGCGCAAGCAGCGGAAGTCGTGGCGATGATTGAGCCGCACTTCATTGTGCCGATGCACTACGGTTTGCCGGAGTTGAATTTTGAACTTGAGCCGGTAGACAGATTTTTGAAGGAAATGGGCGTCAGCAAGGTTCAGGAAGCCGATTCGCTTAAAGTGACCGCCAGCGAATTGCCTGAGCAACCACAGGTTGTCGTTCTTAAGCCGCAAATAAGCAGCGGAAGTTAAGGGAAATCCATGACCGTGAAGCTTTTGCTCCACTGGGATATCAAGCCGGGTCGTGATCAGGAATACTTTGAATTTGTGGTGCGCGAATGGGTTCCGGGCATTCAAAAACTGGGACTGCAACCAACCGGCGCATGGTACACGGTATACAGCCGTGATAAAGACGCGCCGCAGATTATGACGGAGGGGGTTGCCGGAGATCTGGATTCAATGCGTGATATTCTCTCTAGTGACGAATGGCAAACTCTTCACGAGCGCCTTCAAGAGTTTGTTCAGAACTATCAGCAAAAAATCGTACATGTGACAGGTGGGTTTCAGTTGTAGAGTGTAAGAACTACGGGAGCAACCCGCGCCTCTCGCGAACTTAATTTTGCTGATTTAAGGGACGCTCGATGTTTGACCGCTATCTCGCTCAACTGAAAAGCGCAGACCCTGCCGAGCGTAAACAGGCCATTATTTCGCTTGGCAAGCTTGGCAATTTTGCGGCTATGCCTGCCCTTGCCGATACATACCGTACCGATCCCGATCCTGAGCTAAGGGATTTGGCGCGTAAGGCGGGGCTTGCGATACGCCAGCGCAATCCAAACATGAGCGGAGCGGATGTTGCTCCGTCGGCGCCTTCGTCTTCAGTCCCATCATCAACTACACCATCTGCAACTACTGCCGCTTCAGCCTTTACCGTACCGCTGGATGATGTGCCTGAAGCTGTTATGGAGCCGTATCGCGCAAGCGAAAACGCTATAGAAGAACCTGACCTCGATTTGCTGGTCGGGCAGGTTGCCGCTGCGGCAGGTATCGCCGGGTCATCCGTTCGTGGCCTTGATGCGCTGGAGAAACCAGCGGCACAGCGAACCGCTGCCGATGATATCGAAGATGAATTGAAGGGGCGTGGCCCGGTTCCCGGACGAGAATACAACGTTTCCCGCGAAGATCGGGAACGCGCTAAGGCGGCGATTGAATCTGCTTTAACCTTGCAAATGCGTGACGAAAATGCCAAAGCTCTAAAACTGCTGACCGAGGCACTTGCCCTTGATCCCAATCTGATCAACGACACTTATTTTGCCAGCATCGCGGCTTCAGTTACTGGATTGGATGGCAATGGCGCGCTTCGTGTGATCATTGACAAAAGCCAGCGCAACACGTTTGTAAAAACTGCCGAGCAAACCCGGAAACAGCAGCGCACAGAAAAACATTTGACCGATGCTCGCCAGAATGACTGGGGCGCTGTCGGGTTTGAGCTGTTCATTTATTTCTTGATCACAATGTTTGGGCCGATTTTCCTGGTACTAGTCATCGGGCAAAGCCTGGGCGGCTTGTTTGGTGATTACACCGAAAACATCACTTTTATGGCATCGTTGCCGCCGGAAATCGCTAATTTCACCTCGATTTTAGCCGCGCCGCTGGTACTGATGGGGCTGGTTGCAGCGATTAGCAGTATCGTTGGGCTGTTTATTCAGGGTGGGCTAATTCATCTGATTTCAGTTGGCGTGCTAGGGGGACAAGGAACATTCCCTAATATGCTGACGCTGATCCTGCGTGTATATAACCGCTTGATACCGATTATCTATCTACTGCTCTACGTGACGATTGCGGTTACGTTCATCTCGCAGGGTTCCATCGTCGTATTATGTTTTATGCTTCCCATGGTTGTTATCAGTTTTTACATGCTGCTTCAGGTGGTGGGGCGCATCGGTAATGCGTATGATTACGGTACCGCAATGGGCTGCATCGCTTATATTTTGAGCAGTTTTGTATTGACCTTGATTTCAACGCTGATAGGTGTGCTTGCCGGACAAACCCTTAGTCAGGCGTTAAATGCTGCGTTGGGACTTGGCTAGAATTATCCACGGCGTGAAAATGTACCTTCGTGTTCTTTGTGTCTCCGTGGTTCAATAGGTACTCTCATCTACTTTATCCGTGAGTTGTGATGCGTAAATTGAATAACCCACTAATCATTGGCGGTGCTGGCGCGTTGGCAGGCCTTGGCGCCGCACTGCTGGCGTATGCCCGTTACGTGGAACCGTTCCGTTGGGATGTGAATGAAATTGAACTGCGTATCGCAGGGCTGGATTCGGCGTTCGATGGCTATCGTATTGCTCATTTGAGCGACTTTCACATTGATTCGGTCACTACGCCCGAACGCCTCTATGAAGTGGTGGCGATTGCCAACGAATGGAAGCCAGATCTTTACGCGCTAACAGGTGATTTTGTTACTGCTGGCAAACATTTTGACGCCAGCGCCTTGACAGCTTTGTTTGCAGCGATGCGCGCTCCAGATGGTAAGGTTGGCGTACTGGGAAATCATGATCGTCGAGGTCATTTGTATGTAGTTCGCAAGGCGCTGGCGGCAGGTGGCGTGACCGAACTGGACAATTCTGTTGCAACGCTGACACATAGTAATGCCCGCTTGCATATCGGCGGAGTAAACAGCTTCTATAGGCGGCAGGCGCGGTTGGATCAGGTGCTTGCCCAACTGCCGGATCAGGAAACGGCGCTGCTGCTAGCGCACGAACCAGATTTTGCCGATATTGCCGCGCCGACCAATCGCTTTGCTTTGCAGCTTTCAGGCCATGCGCATGGCGGACAGGTGCGTATCCCGTATCTGACGCGCTTCGGCCTGCCGATGTATGGCGAACGCTATGTTTCAGGACTGAAGATGGTAGGCGATATGCTGCTGTATGTCAGTCGTGGGCTAGGCATGACCAGCGCGCCGATTCGCTTCAACTGTCCGCCAGAAATTGTGTTGATCACGCTGCGAGTGTAGTTTAAGCGGGCGGTACTTGCCTGCAGGTATCCTCTGCAAAACTTCGGCGTAATTCGGCAATTCCACGTATTTTGTTTTGAAGAACGATGGCGAAAACTCTAAGTTCATCAGAACTGTCCAATGTATTTTGCGCACGAGATGTGCCCCCAACTACCAAGCCTCTAATGTTAGGAACAGGAGCGCGGCTGCAATCGCTTTCGCTGTTTGTTGCTATTGTCGATATATCGTCGGGAAAATCACCTAACATGAGGTTGATCTATCCCCCCAAAAACTGAACCAAGCAGAGTGAGACTATCTGAATAAAATT
>CAZBPB010000082.1:0-3379 GCA_964493565.1 uncultured Pleurocapsa sp.
TCTTTCACCAGTGCCGCAGCCGCAGCCGCCATCGCATACTTTTGAGGTCGTTTCTTTGTCAAACGGGCATGAAACGAAAGCTCCGGAATGACGGTATTCACCTCCCGCCGAACCGCGCCGCCGTAGGTTCTTTCCAGCAGCGACTCATCTTCTAACGCCCGTAAATCCTGCCGGATAGTAACCGCGCTCACCTGCATAGCGTCGCTCAGTTCTTTGACCGATACCCTGCCATGCCGCCTGAGCTGATCGATAATCATTCGGCGGCGTTCTTCAACAAAAAGTGACATAATTGACACGCTCTCTTAAAGCGCATAAACTGGCGGCAAACGATATAAAAAGAAAGCAAACGTTGTAACCAGTGTACTGCGAAACTCAATTTCTGCATTATTCTCGTTAAGGATTCATTGTATGGATGAAAGATATTATCCGCAGCTGGCAGAGCGTCTCTCTACGCGGGGCATAGATGTTGAAGCAGTTAAAGAAGCACTCAAGCATCAGCACATCGAAACCCCATCATGGGGCTATAGCAACAGCGGCACCCGTTTCAAAACCTTCAACTACCCCGGTGCTGCCACCACCATCCATGAAAAACTACAGGATGCTGGCTATGTTGCACATTCCATGGGATAACACCGACGATTGGAGCGCGCTCAAACAGTACGCAGCCGAACAGGGAATTGTCATCGGCGCGATCAATCCTAACCTCTTTCAAGACGATCAATACAAATTGGGCAGTATCACCAATGCCAGTTCCGCCGTCCGAGAAAATGCCGTTGCTCACATGGTTGAATGCTGCGAGATTATGGCCAAAACTGGCAGCGAGATTCTCAGCCTTTGGTTTGCTGATGGCACCAACTATGCAGGACAGGATAGCATTTCCCGCCGTAAGCAGCACATGGAAAATGCTCTGCGTGAAACTTATCGTCACCTCCCTGCAAACAGCCGCATGTTAATCGAGTACAAATTCTTTGAACCCGCCTTTTACGTCACCGATCTTGCCGATTGGGGCATGTCTTATGCCACCACCCTCAAGTTGGGCAAAAATGCGCAGGTACTGGTTGATCTCGGTCATCACGCGGCGGGAACCAACATCGCCCATATCGTCGCGTTCCTTCTAGATGAGCGTCGTCTGGGCGGGTTCCATTTCAACAACCGCAGATATGCCGATGATGATCTGATCGTGGGCAGCGTAAATCCTCAGGAACTTTTCGAGATCTTCTTTGAGCTGGTTGATGCTGGCGAAAAATCAGCAAACGTCGCTTATATGATCGACCAGTGCTTCAATATCGAGTCAAAAATTGAGGGCATGCTAGTCAGCGTGATCAACTGTCAGACCGCCTACGCTCGCGCCTTGATCGTCAACCGCGCCCGCCTCCGCGAAAAGCAGCTTAATGGAGACGTCATGGGTGCCCACCGTGAATTGATAGATGCCTTTGAGACCGATGTTCGCCCACTTTTGGCACAGGTACGCATCGAGCTTGGTCGCGATCCAGACCCGCTTCTAGCTTTTCGTCGCGATGACTATGCGCAAAAGATTGCTGTAGGACGGGGCACAGCCGCTGCGGGCAGCGGTGGCTATCCAACGTAAACTATCTCACCTCTCAAAGGATTCTCATCATGAACTATCGCAGTTTTGGGCGTACCGGCTGGCAGGTATCAGAAATCAGCTTTGGCGCATGGGCTATCGGTTCAGCATGGGGCGAAGTAGATGATGAACAGTCCATTGCTGCCATGCACGCCGCGCTAGATACAGGTGTCAACTTATTTGATACCGCCGATGTTTACGGTGACGGCCGCAGTGAACGATTGATCGCCCGCCTACGCAAAGAGCGCAGCGAACCATTTTATGTAATTACTAAAGCCGGTAGGCGTTTAGACCCGCATACAGTCGCTGGCTACAATCTGGCAAACCTCACTGCTTTCATTGAGCGTAGCCTGAAAAATCTCGATGTCGAAACCCTCGATCTTGTGCAGTTGCACTGTCCTCCAACTGAGTCCTATTATATTCCTGAGGTCTTTGACGCGCTGGATTCCCTTGTGGCAGCCGGGAAAATTCGTTTCTACGGTGTTAGCGTGGAAAAAGTTGAAGAGGCACTCAAAGCCATCGAATATCCAAATGTGCAAAGCGTGCAGATCATCTTCAATATGTTCCGCCTTCGCCCGACCGAGCTGTTCTTCCCACAAGCTAGGCTGAAGCAAGTCGGCATTCTTGCCCGCGTTCCCTTAGCCAGCGGCCTGCTAACAGGAAAAATGAGCATTGGCACCACCTTCTCCACCGACGACCATCGCAATTTCAACCGTTATGGGCAATCGTTTGATCGCGGCGAAACCTTCTCAGGTGTGGACTATGAAATCGGACTGGAAGCCGTTGAAGAATTGCGCGCCCTGCTTCCCGAAGGCATGACCATGACACAGTTCGCGCTGCGCTGGATTCTAATGTTTGATGCTGTCTCTTGTGCCATTCCCGGCGCAAAGACGCCTGAACAGGCCATCGCCAACGCCGCAGCAGCCAATTTTCCGCCGCTCACTCAGGCGCAAATGGATGGGGTCAAAGCCATTTACAACCGCCTCATCCGCATGCAGGTTCACCAGCGATGGTAAACGCTCAAACAAAAGCGCGTCAGGCTTAAAATTGTCGCGCATTTACACGAATGTTTCGTTTCAGTTCCCTCTCCACGCAATCGCTGATGAGAGGGCGCGTTTTACATATAAACGAGGTTGGAGGCGCGGGGCATACAGTGATGGTGCTCACGCCCCTGCTTCCGGAGGGTCAACCGGCAGCACGCCCTGCCGCCTGCACGAATTGTAATTCGCGCCAAGCACAACCTCAAAGTCAAAATCGCGCTGCGCGCTCGGCACAATGTCAATTCCATCCGCATTGATATTCAACAGGCTTGCAATTCCCTCAAGACTGCTGCCCTTGGTTGCGCCTGTGAAATCAATCAAACTCGTGGTTGCAGCGTCGCTCACTTCGCCCTGCCCCATTGCTACTGCGTTAAAGCCGGCGTCTTGCAGCGCCTCTGCCGCCACCCTGTCCAGATTCGCGTTAGAAGTACCGTTGTACACGGCAATTGTCGCCGCCTCTACCGAAATCTGGTTCTGTGTAGGCGGGGTATAGAAATCCTCTAGCAAAGGCCGCAGCGTCTCATATACCGGAAGCTGCACATAATCGCCATCTGGTGTTTGCCACGGTGTGGTGTGATACGTGCGCACCAGATCGAATGTCTCGATCCGCGAAGAATCGATCTCTGCTGCCAGCGGTACCAGGCTCAAAATATCCTCCAGCGCCATATTCGTGCGAACATTCGCCAGCCCTTCGCTGATCAGCATTGGCGCTTGCGAAATCAGGCCATTATCCCGCACTGTCCGCCACATCGCC
>CAZBPB010000082.1:3389-4094 GCA_964493565.1 uncultured Pleurocapsa sp.
TCTCGACCCCCTGTCAAAGTCAGAACTGCTGCTGCGTGAACGCGCATACCACAACGCCTCAGCCCCATCCATATGGTAGTAGCCGACTGGCAGTACATATTCGCCATCTTCACCCACCGGATAAGCCCCTTCAGGTATTTCCGATTCCATCAACGGCAAATCCTGAATCGCGCAGTCCACAGCCAGATCTACACCGCCAATGCTGTCTATCAGTGTCTTGAAGCCGCTCAAATTGACCATCGCGTAGTAGTGAGCATTGATACCAAAGTTGTAGAACAGCGTTTGCCTCAGTAGGCCAAAACCGCCGTCCGTCCAACCAACCGCCTCACCGTACGGAAACGTCGCGTTGATGCGCTGCATCGTCCAACTTGGGATGAACACGTACAGGTCACGCGGGATGCTCAACATCGCCACCGTTCCCGTAGTGCGATTGATCGACAAAATGTGCATACTGTCAGTGCGAGCTACTGATTCGCCGGTAATTTCGCTGTCATCACCCAGCAGCACTATATTCACCAGATCGTTTCCATGTCGGTCTAATTGCGGTACTGCCGAGGGAATAGCAGTTGGTGCAGAAGCTGCCGAATCCGGACCACTGTAGATAAACAATGTCGGCAGCGGGCGCGGCGTTTCAGGAATTATTGGGGCTTCCGGTGTTGGCGTCACCTCAACTGCCGCTGGAGGCGTGTTTGCCGGTATAGGGGT
>CAZBPB010000082.1:4104-11789 GCA_964493565.1 uncultured Pleurocapsa sp.
TCGTTGCGAACTGCTGCGATTGTCCCGAAAAAATGCGTTTTGCGCGCGCCGACATTGCTTCGCTTTCCGGCGTCGCCTCAGGCTGCGGTTCGCTGGCAATCGCTGTACCCGTCGCCACAATTGCCGGAGCTTGCGCGGAGATCGCGTTACGTTCAGATTGATAGTTCAGAAGTGTAAAAGCAAGCTGCGCCAGCGCGATGATGATGCCCACCAGCAGCACCGTCACGATGAATAGATACAGCCCTTGCCCGCGTCTTTCCGATTTCGATGGTTGAACCGTCATGAAGACTCCAACAGCAGGTAGAAACCCAATGTTTAGAGTCTAGCAGAAGCCGCATCGTTCCTCTACGGCGTAGTCCTATCAGCGGAAAATCACCGGAATTGAGCAGCCGCTCGTCACATTGCCACTCACATCAAAAACCTGTAATCGCAGCCAGTGAATCCCATCACCAAAGAATGCCGGGTTGATCTGACCGAGCGCCCCTTGCTGCACCGGATACTGCGCAAACAGGTAAAGATCGTAATCATCTTCCCCATCAGGACGCACCGAAATTTCAAACTGCGAAAACTGTGGATCGTCTGCCGTTCCATAAATCGTGGTCACAGTTGCCACCACCTGCCCCGTCACCGGAGAGGTAACCACTACGAGGTCAGAGTCACAGCCTTCCGGCGTAACATCCAGTGCCATCTGCAGCGTTCCGGGTGCCGGGGTCACACTCGGGTAAACGGCAGGAACTTCCGGCACGTCGCCTTCAACCGCCACCGGCACATACAGCGGCAGTCCCGGTGGCAGTGTGCCAATATTGGCAAGGCAGTTGGCATCACGAAGGTCGTTCACACTGCTGCCCACCGCCTGCGCAATAGCAAACAGTGTGTCACCTTCTTGAACCGTATAGGTCGTCCACCCTATCGGCAGCGCGCACAGGAATTCTGCTCCAGTTGCTGCCGTTGGTATCGGCAAATCAAACGGCAGTTCCATCGCAGTCGGCAAGGCTATTGCCGTCGCTTCCCCCGCTATCGCCGTTGCATTCGTCGGCGCTTCTACAGTGGCAGCCACTTCGGTATCCACTTGCGTTGGCATGACTGTGCTAGTCGCCGGCACAGTGGACGAAGCAGCGGGTGTTGGGGTCTCGCTGGGCGGTACGCGAGTCGCCGTATTTGTGTTAGTAGGCTCCGTTGTAGGCGTATTGGTTGGCTCTAGCGTCAGCGTGTTTGTAGCCGTAAAAGTCGCTGTCGGTTCGGGTGTATCCGTCTCCGTTGGTTCCGGCGTATTGGTCGGTCGCGGTGTGTCGCTCGGCTCCGTTGTAGGCGTATTGGTTGGCTCTGGCGTCGGCGTATTTGTAGCCGTAAAAGTCGCCGTCGGTTCGGGTGTATCCGTCTCCGTTGGTTCCAGTGTATTAGTTGGTTCGGGTGTATCCGTCGGCGGTGGGGTTGCCGTATTGGTTTCAGTCGGCGTGTCTGTTGGCGGCACTTCAGTAGCGGCGGGCTGCGTTGGCTGCGAAAGCTGACCAACACCAGCGGCAATCGCCGTTGCGCTCCGTGCAAAATCCGGTGCATCAGGAATCGTATTCGCGGTCGCCTGTTCTGACGAACCCGCCAGCACCGTTGCTGTTGCCGCATAGTCCGGCACGCTCGATACTGCTGTTGCATCCACGGGTGGCGTGGCGGTAACATTTTCACGTGCTTCTGCGCTTGCTGTCAGCAGTTGTACGATCTGCGTGCCGCCTTGCAGTGTTTGTGCTATATCAGATGTTTCGGTTACGAATCCAACTGTTGGTGCCTCTGTTGCAGGGGTTTCGGTCTCCGACAATTGTGCCTCAACTGTCAGTTCAACAGTTGGTCGCTCAGTTGCGGTGGGCGCGGTAGTCGGTTCAACCGTCGGTGCTTCTGTCGCCAGAGTCTCAGTATTTTCGGAGGTAGCCGTTACATTCTCCGGCTGTGCGCTTGCCGTCAGCAGTTGCACAATCTCCGTACCCACCTGCAGCGTTTGCGCTATCGCCGTATTCGTTTCGCCAGTATCCGTTTCTGCATCAATTTGTTCTGTAACGTCTACATCAACCGTTGCCTCAAACGTTGGTTCTACCGCTACCGCTGTAGGCTCTAGCACTGCCCCACGACTGTTTGAACTGGATAGCGAAAGTATCACGCCAAAGATCAGTGCAAACGCCAGCACCAGTACGGCGACGATGGCGACAACAACTTCGCTACCAATATCACGGCGCATTTACGGCTCCAATACGGTGTCGGTTTCAGCGGGCAAAACAAAATTGAACGATGCGCCAGAACCGGGCTGCGAGTCTACCCAGATTTCGCCACTTTGCGCTTCAATCAACGCCTTAGCAATCGCCATCCCCACGCCCGTATCCCCAAGTCCTTGAATCAACGGGTTTTCTGCTTTGTATTTGCGGGCAAACACGCGCGGCTGATCTTCAAGCGCAATGCCACCACCGCGATCTTCAAAGCTGATATGCAGCACGTCATAAGATTGCGAAACGCCGCTTACCTGCCGCGTCAGAGTTTCACGCCGGGCACTTACGAAAATCTCGGTTCCCGGCGGTGAAGCTAGATACGCATTGGTCAACAGTTGTCCGATGATCTTGGTCATCGCCTCCCGATCCGCGCATACCAGAGGTGCGTCGTCATCCAACTGCAAATGAACTGTTAGCCCCTTCTCGCGCAGCGGCGCAGCCGCATTGGTAATCGCATCCTCAATCACTTCGATCAGGTCAATCGCCTCTGGCTTCAGCGAAACCTTGCCAGCGTCCAGATACGAAAGCTCGATCAGGTCTTCCATCATCGTAGAAAGGCGATGTACATTTGCCGAAACGCGCTGTAGGAATTTGCGTTGCATCTCGCCTAAAATACCCGCCGATTCGTTCAGCAGCAGGTCAACATAGCCCACGATTGAAGTCATCGGAGTGCGCAGTTCCTGCACCATACCTACCAGCGCATCCGGGTTGTCTGGCCTATAAACGACTTGCGGTTGAAGCGATGCTGCGCGAATTTCCACGACCTGCAGCTTATCTTCAATCGTGGCGAGTTGGCTCTTGGTTTCATTCAGTTCGCGCTCAATTGCGCCGCGCTGCTCGGTCAATTCTTCGATCATGCGGGTCAGCGCGCCCACACCGTCTACCCCTAGCTGCTGTAACCGCGTGCGGTCGCCTTCAATCCGCGCCATCAATTGATCGCGGTCAGTTTCCAGCGCCTGTCTTTCCGCGGTCAGCCGGTCGCGATCTTGCGTCAGTGTTGATTTCTGATCAGCAAGCGACTGCATTTCCCGCCGCACATCCTGAAGATCAGCGTGTGCCTCGGTCAGTTCCTGCTCAAAAGCCGCATTTTCCGCCAGCACCCGCGCCTGCAGCGAACGCATCTCTTCTTGTCGTCGCAGTAGCTCATCGCGCTCAGAACGCAGCCGGTCTTTTTGTTTATTCACCGCCTCGCGATCAGCCGCCAGATTCGCTACTTCAGTCTGCAGCGCCTGTATGATCTTCTCGCGATCAACTTCGCGTTGAACCACCTCATCAGATGTGCTCCCGGCAACAACGGCGATTCCCATCACCGAAAGCCGTGTTTCCAGTTCATTCAGTTTCTCAGTAAGTTCATCGCGCTGGCGCTCGGCCTCTGCTTTCTCCTCGCCCATGCGCTCGACCATCTCGTTGACGCTCTCCGGCATCCACTCACCGCTTGAGCGTCGAAGTTCGTTCAACTCAGCCCGCAGGCGATCGCGCTGGCTGTTCAGGTCATCTTTCTCGCGCCGCAGTACATCAATCAATGACCGCAGCACGTCAGTAGTTTCATTTCCCGGTGCGCTGGAAATTGCCACTTCAACCTCGCGCAGCCGTGTCGCAAGCTGATCGCGCTCTTCAATCAGGTTTTGATGTGCCACATTCAAGGTGACAATTCGCTGCGAGATCGTCTGGCTTTCCTGCGTGTCGCCAAGCGATTTCGCCAGACGGCTGCGCTCATCATCCAGTTGTATCTTGAGCGATGTCACCTGTCCCTGAAGCTGTCCGATCTGATCATGCGCAGCCGTTAGCTCGCCACGCATTTCGTTCCACAGTCTTAATGCGCTGTCATCGCCCAGTTCTTCAACCGGGCGACCCTCCATCATCGCCTCAATCGTGCGGCTTTCCGCGCTTATACGCGCTTTCTTGGACGAAAAACTCAGCGCCAGCAAATTCGCCGCAATAATGCCAATGCCCTTCAGCAGTTCTTGTTCGTGATCGGTCAGTTCCCGTCCTGTATACGGAAGTCCCACCATCAGCACAGCCAATAGTTCGCCGTCGCTCACCAGTGGTTGGAAATACGTTGGACCAACCGACTCAATATCCAGCCGCGAATATAAGTCCGGCAGTTCTTCCGCATTCCGATCCGGGTACAACGGTCGTTGCAGCCTTCGGTCAATCGCATTTTGCAGCGTTGGCTGGCGTTCCATGTTGACCGAAATCGCCTTGATGCTGCGATTCATCGTGCGATCATAGCCGACGAAAATTTCCGCATAGCTGCCGTCTTCCAAACTCAACAGCGCGCCAATATCAGCTTTGAGCGTATTCAGCGTGGCCTGAACTATACGATCCGGGATAGCCTCCGGAGAAGCCTTCTCCAGCATGATCCCCAGCGCCTTCATCAACTGTGCAGATTCACGTTCAGGCACAACCGGCGGAACAATTGGCAGCGGCTGTAAAGTAGATGCATCCGGTGCGGCAGGTGCGCCTTGAACAGGCTGAGGTATCGGCTGTACTGCGGCTTGTGGTGCAGTTTCATACGTATCCAGCACTTCACGATAAATGATCCCCAGCGTCAGCAGCATTGCCGCGAGAAAGGCGATGCGTTGTATGCCGGAATAATCACCTTCTAGCCCG
Organism: uncultured Pleurocapsa sp.; assembly: GCA_964493565.1. Taxonomy (GTDB): domain Bacteria; phylum Chloroflexota; class Anaerolineae; order Aggregatilineales; family Phototrophicaceae; genus Flexifilum. The sequence goes on from CAZBPB010000082.1 coordinate 8,967, forward strand.
CCCTGTGCTGTTGCCAGCAGCGTTCCTGCGTAACCGATTATCAGTACTCCGAAGAACACCAGCTTCAGAGGCGAATCTTTAATATCTCGGAAGAAATACAGGCAAACTCCGCCGCCAAACAGGCATATCAGCAGCGGAATAACTGACCATGTTGTACCGTAGATAAAGCTGTTGAAATCCTGTGTGCTATACGCGGATGCCCACTCGATGCCTGTGACCACGTAGCCTATCGCCGTCCACGCCATCAGGATCAGCAGCAGCACCGGCCCAACTCGTCCAAAGCGTTCGTGGTTTGCGGTTAAGAAGGCCCACCCTAGCAGCAAAATGACCAGTGTTTGCACCAGACGGTCAATGGGTGGCAGAATTGCATCTGGCGAAGTGTTGGTCACCAGCGCAAACAGCGCGCTTAGCATTAGCAGCGACCATGCGATCACCGTGCCAGCCGTCGCCAGTGTATAGATATACCCGACGCGTCCTCGCTTGCGCATACCCAGCGACATGAACAACGCGGCCAGGGAAATGGCAAAAACCGCGAGGTAATAGATAAGATTACCGGGGGAAACGACCAACATATTGAAGAAGTTGGATGAGGGCGTCACGGCGGCTCCCCTTGAAGGTACAGTTTTTGCAACAACAGTATACTACATTCTAACCGTAGCGAAGCATTGATCCCTTATGAAATTGTTGTATAGGGGAGAGTGTTCGTAGGCGAAGCGCTTGACGACAAGCGTTGACGCGGCCTACGGGGAAATGTAGACTCGCAATTCAATGTTGAACGAGTATCTAGTTTTCTTATGGCAACAGGATTAACCGGGCTTGGCACAAAGCGGCGCGGAAGGCGTTTGCCCGTGCTTGCCCTTGTTTCGTGGGTCTGTATTTTTCTCGCGCTCTGTCTTTTCGCGCTGGAACTCATACGCTTCAGCCAGCAGATAGACACCCTCTCCGTAGATGTACAGGTGGGTGGAGTGGATGTTGGTGGCCTCTCTGCCGTTGAAGCCGTCTCCCGCTGGGAACAGGCATACGCGCAGCCGATTACCCTCTGGTATGCCGATAGCCCCATTTTACTTGATCCGGCGGCTGTTGGATTTCGCACCAATCAAGAATCCATGCTTGCGGCAGCCCGCGCCGCCAGCCAGAGCGAAGCCTCATTCTGGCAGCGTTTTCTCGCCTACCTTACTGGGCAGCAGTCGCAGCAAACGCTCAACATCGAGCTTTCTGCCGATTATCAGGAACGCCTGCTGAACGAATTTCTATCCGATATCGCCAACCGCTATGATCGCTCCCCCGGCGCGGCCAGCTACGATCTGCAAACGATGACCTTGCGCACCGGCGGCAGTGGCTACCAGTTGGATATGGAGCGCGCTGTTTCCATGGTTGACGCTGCCCTCCATGACCCCACCAACCGGCAAGTTACCCTTCCTGTCACTGGTCAAAATGCTGACCTGCCTGATATTGATGCGCTGAGGGCTATGATTATCGGCTATCTCGATTCACAGGGCTTCATCTACGATGGTCAATCTTCGCTCGCTTCCGTCTTCATCATGGATCTCGAAAGCGGTGCCGAAGTCAATATCCTCAGCGATGTCGCCGTCTCTGCCGCTAGTACCGTCAAAGTCTCAATCCTGACCGACTATTTCCGTAATCTGTTAACTTCCCCCAGCGATGATGAAGCCTTCCTGATGGTACAGTCGCTCTTGTGCAGCAACAACAGTTCTTCAAACCTGTTGATGCAGCTCATTGGCAGAGATGATCTCTATGCCGGTATCGCTGATGTCACCAATACCATGCAGTTTGTTGGCGCGCGCAATTCATATATCTCTGCTCCGCTGTATCTTGGCGGCGACCAGCAGTTAGGCTCAATTCCCGCGCCAACCACCGCGCCTAACCCGAATTATTCAACTGGAGCAGATCCCTATAATCAGACCACAACCGAAGATCTCGGCACGCTGTTTAGCCTGATCTACGACTGTGCTATGTACGGTTCTGGCTTGATGGCAATTTACCGCGAAGGTGAATTTACCACCAGCGAATGCCGCCGTATGCTCAACATCATGAGCGCGAACGATCTAGGGCGCTTGCTTGAAGGTGGTATCCCCGCTGGTGTTCCTATTGCCCACAAAAACGGCTGGCTAGACAACGTGCATGGCGATGCTGGTATCGTTTTCCCGCCTAATGGCCGTAATTACGTGATCGCAGTTTTCCTGTGGGAAAACGCTGATTTCTTCAGCTACGAGCGCGCATGGACATTGATCGAAGGTATTTCTCGCGCCACATGGAATTATTTTAATCCCGACAACCCGCTGATCCAGCCTCGCGCCGATATTCAGCCGGATCAGCAGGCCCGCGATTGCGCTGAGTTTTCACCGCCCTATGGTGAAGTCAATCTAGATGACATCAATAGCTGGCGCGAAGACGGCGCGTCTATCCTATGGCCGTCACTAAGTTGAGCGCGCTTCAGCCCGCCCTACCTGTAGATCGGTGCTAACGCAAATGGATTTAGGAATTACGCTGATCCTCACGCTCGCATTTAGCGGGATTTTCTTCATCATCCAGCGTACAGAGCGACGGCGGCGTTTACTCGTGTTCATCATCTTTCTGGGAATCGCGGAACTGCTTCGCTGGTTCGTCTGGTCACGCAATATTCACACCGAAGCATGGGTAGCTCTGTTGATTGCAGTCATCCTGAACGTAGGCTTCTGGCTGTTCATCGGTCGCTATAACCCGCCCGGCAGCAGTGATAATATCCAGGTCATTGGCATGGATGACTAATGCAAACAGAGACGGTTGGGGAAGTGCTTCAACCGTCTCTGTTTGCATTATGTT
>CAZBPB010000083.1:0-9034 GCA_964493565.1 uncultured Pleurocapsa sp.
AAGGGGCCAATGCGCGAGTCCAGATTGCCAGCGCCGTCGTCATTGTATGCCAGCTCAAAGCCATCCTGATCGTACAGATACAGGTAGGTGTCAAAATCGTCAGAGCGCATAGTGATCGAAACGCTGTCTCCTGCCGTCCCGCTGAAAACAAAGTAGTGTTCCAGTGCCGAGGTGGTCAGTTCACCGCTTACCGTTTCACCAAACTCAATCACGTCCTGTTCGAGAGTGGCAAGCGATAACTCGTACTCGCCTGTGCCGGTAGTCCCGCCGTTGTAGTGACCGTAGCTGTCCACCTGAATGATGTATTCGCCATCTGCAGGAATGGTAAAGGTGATCATCGAGTCCAGATCGCCTGCGCCGTCATCGTTTGTTGCCAGCACAGTCATTTCGCTATCGAGAAGTACAAGATAGCTGTCGAAATCTTCTGAACGATGGACGATGGTCACCAGCGTATCGGCTTCAGCTTCGAAGCTGTAATACGCAGCCGGTTCTTCTTCAGTCAATTCACCGGTAACCGTGTCGCCAATGGCAATCGGCGTCACGTTAATCGGGCCGCTTCCAGTTTCTTCGGTTGCCTCATCTGTCGCTTCTACGACAGGTTGTCCATCCGGTGTCGGGGTTGCCTGTGCAAAGGCCGTATACGGCAGAATTAGTGCCCCCAGAAGGGCGACTGCTAGTAACCACTTTCGCATTTGTAACGCTCCTTAAATGAAGTCAAATTGAACTGCAGACATCTGAACTCAATATAACATATCTTTCCTATAGCCAGCGGCAATTTTATGATCATTTATGATGCGAAGGCGGAACGTAGGGAGCGCGTTCATTTACGCTATAATCGCCTGAAGATGTTGATTACCTTAATTTGTTTGATGCGACAGATGAAATAGAGAGACTCTACCTTGCGAAAAATCCTCACGCTGTCCAGCGTCATTGGCCTGATTGCGCTGGCGTTCTTATTCCTTCAGTTGCCTGTAACCCTCGTCGCGCAGGGCGGCACGCTACTCTGGGTGCGCTTTTACCAAGACGCCAACGAAAATGCGATGCTGGATGCCAATGAAGGCTTGATTACCTCCGGTGTAGCCGTCCAGCTTCTGAATCAGGATGGGGTTGTGGTTGCCAGCGCCTTACTCGATGATGTTCCCACCGCCTCGCAAGGGCTAATTGGTTTTCAGGATATTGTGCCGGGAGATTATGTTGTCCTGATCACGAGCGCCGAATATGCTCCAACCGGCGATACCGAATTTGATCGCACTATTCTCGCCGGGGGTGTCCCCGTTCTGGTCGAATATGGCGCAGTGCCCGTAAATGTCGCCAGCGAAAATGCTGCCCCTGCCCGGCGCGGGCTGTTTGGCTTGCCCATCTATCTTGGCGATCCCGAACAGGTTGCCCGCGTTGCCGTTTCCTTGCTCATCGGGCTGTTGGTGGCAATGGTCATGACCGCGCTCGGTATCGTCATCTACGTGTTCATGCGCCGTCGTTACCTGCGCCGTCTGCGCGATCTCAAACGTCAGGCAGCGACCAGTGGCGAAATCTCCCGCGTAAACATTCCTCCGGGAACTGTGTTTTAACGCCGCTGATGAACGACGCATTTCTACGTTAATTCTGACAGTTACAAGCGGTTCAAATCACATTTTCCCGGCGTAATATTTTTTATTAATATGCTGCGTGGAATTGCCTCCCATGTCCGGCCTAAAATCCTTCTTCAGTCAATTCAGTCTGTCACTACAAAAGGGTAAATACGGGCATGTTCACGCCAGAAGAATTACAGGCACGAGCCAGAACGCCGATGTTTCGCACCATCGTCAATGTTGTCCGCGCTGTTGATATCGCATCAAACATGCGTCGTGTTACATTAGCAGGTGAAAGCCTTCATCTGCTTGCTGACCGGCATCTGCCCGGCGATGCCGTCAAACTGTATATCCCTGAAGCAGAGAGTAAGGCGGTTGTTCCTCAATATCTCATGCTTCCCAACCGCAAAAATCCATTTAACGTGCGCGCCTACACTATCCGCAGTTTCAACCCTGTTACCGCCGAGATTGACATTGATGTTTTCTTACACGGCGATACAGTCGGTTCGTTGTGGGCGCGTAATGCGCTTGCTGGTCAGCAAGTTGGTTTTATTGGCCCGCGCCATGATTACAAAGGTGCACCCGGCGCAGATTGGCAGTTGTTGATCGGAGATGAAAGCGCGCTCCCCGCTATTGCCGCAATTCTGGAGTCATTGTCGGAAACCGACCGTGCCTATGCCCTCATTGAAGTGACCGATCAGGGCGATGAAGTGCCGCTTAATCTTAAAGCTCAGGCTTCCGTTCAATGGTTGCATCGCGGCGCTGTTCCCGCCAAACAATCCAAACTTCTTGAGAGCGCGCTGCGTAGCTTTATCTGGCCGCAAGGGAAGGGATTTGTCTGGGCGGCGGGTGAACAACATGCCATAAAATCTATTCGTCACCACCTCTCCCACGAGCGTCACCTGTCAGGACACGACTTTAAGACGATTGGCTACTGGAGTTAACGCTCCCCTACCTTTCGCAGTGTGCAAAGGGGATCGAGAGGTAGGGTTCCTGTAAATTTCTCCGCAGTCAGATGTTTGCTCTACCGCCTTCTAACCGGAAACCGACGGATTTATATAGAACAAGAGTTCTATTATACTGCTATGATGGATGATTTGCGCTCTGTCACATGCAGTTGAAAGGAACTCCATCATGACTGAAACCGTTTATGAATTTATCCGCGCATACTGGGAAGCCAATCACATGGCACCAACACTTCGTGAAATTAGCTCAGGCTGTCTGATCAATGTGGCTACTGTTATGCGTCACTTAGATCGTCTTGAGGCGGAAGGCCGCATATTTCGTGAACCTCACAAAGCCCGCAGCATCCGTCTGATCCACCAGCCCGACAATTCGCCTTAATGGCTAAGAAGCCGCTTGAAAATTCAATTTCCCCGGGTAGAAAACCAACTAATAACCCTCACCACGACCGCTAGGTCGGGGCGAGGGCCAAGTGATACTGTCTAAAAGCATTTTCAAACGCCTTCCCACCCGCTTTGGCTAAGGGGAACGTTGACCCTACGTTCCCCGGATCAAATGTTCAAGCAAATGATCAAACAAATGTATGCCACAAATCAGAAATTCTGTTCTATAGTTGCCTTGAGTTGATTCCTATTTGCCTGCCTTTCACGGGAGCGGATACCATGTTTTCACAGCCAGATCACCAGCAGTCCCTCAATGCCCCTGCGCACCGTCATAACCATAGCCTGACTCAGCCCGGAAACGATGGTCACGCAAAATTGACGCATACCATGAGCGCGGAAACTGACCGGCACCTCCGTGATTCTACGAAGCCGCTTGAAAATGCTACTTCACGGGTAGAAAAACGAACGAGTAACCCTCACCCGCTGCGCTTTGCTCAGCTCCCCTCGTCCGCGTCACGGGAGAGGGCGCGACTGCTAGATCGGGGTGAGGGCCAAATGAAACTGCCCAGAAGCATTTTTCAAATGGCTTCAAAGCAGCTGCAGTGTCCATCTTTGTTGTTTTGTATTCGGAATAATGTGAGAGGGATGAACAAAATGAGGCGAAATATCTCGAATGTGACCCCGGCAGGATTCGAACCTGCGACCAAGTGCTTAAAAGGCACCTGCGCTACCGCTGCGCTACGGGGCCAGCCTGCAAACATTGTAAACCAAAACCATCTGTTTTCAAGCGGCAACCCGCATGTAGCGCCAGCGTTGAACCCGCATTATGAGCGATCAAAGCAACCTTCGATGGAAGATACCCATCGAAATTGTTTTGAACATAAGCTATCCCGAAAACTGCCCCTCTCAGATGAGCCTGAAGGCTTATGTGGGGAGTGGTGAAACGGCAGGATATGACCTTGACCTCACCCCTGCTGCGCTGCGTTTGGCTTCCCCTCCCCCCGTGCACGGAGAGGGGAATGAGGGGTGAGGTTAACATCAGGCAATATCCTCGGAAGTCCCCACTTCCGCTTATGTGCTGCACTTGGCTTTTCATGGATGCAGAGACATAATCCGTATCCGCACAGGCTTTCCTTAACAGGTCACTTTTTGAGCGATATGATCAAATTTATGATTCTGTTTCAGCGCCCTGATAATGTCGTGGCGTTTGAGGCTAACTACAATCGTTTTCTGGCGCTGATCGAGCAAATGCCGCTCATTATCCGCCGTCAGGTCATTCATATTCTTGGTTCCCCGCGTGGTGAAACCAGTCTCTATCGCATACTCGAAGTCTATTTTGACAGTCAGGCATCCCTTGAAGAATCCCTGCGCTCACCCAACGGGCAGGCGGCGGGGCAAACATTGAATGACTTTCCGCCAAATAGCATCGAAATGCTGTTTGCCGAGGTCTTTGAAGAAGTTGGTGGTCAAACAGGAGCAGCACGCTAAACATGGCTCAAATGAAGGCGCTGCAAGAACGGATTCTCGCAGAAGGTCGTAATCTCGGCAGTGGTATTCTCAAAATTGATAGCTTGCTCAATCATCAGATTTACCCTGACCTGATGATGGTTATGGGGCAGGAAATGGCAGCGCGGTTTCAAGGCCGCAAGATTGATCGCATCCTCACTGCGGAAATTTCCGGCATCGCGCCAGCCGTACTAACCGGTCTTGTGTTTGGCGTACCTGTGGTCTATGCCCGCAAAATCAAGCCGATCACGATGTTCGGGCCGGTCTTTTTGGAAACCGCCCCCAGCCACACCAAAGGCATGGAAGTTAACTTGTTGGTCTCAGCAGAATTTCTGCCGCCAGATCAGGACGTGCTGATCATTGACGACTTTCTTGCCACTGGCAAAACTCTTCGCGCTCTGGCCCGTATGGTACAAAGCGCGCGTTCGCGGGTTGTCGGTGTGGGTGTGGTGGTCGAAAAAACCTTCGAAGGTGGGCGCGATCTAATGCTGCGTAGTGGCTACGACATCCCGATAGAATCGCTGGTCACCATTACCAGCATGGATGACGGTCAAATTATCTTCGCTGAAGACTAACCCTGTTATTGCCTCCGCAGTGTTCGTAAATGCCGAATGTAGTTTCCACACTCGCGCCTATTCGGCATTCTCTTTCTATGAACCTGCTAAGGGGCAGGGGTTCTTTTACCCGCCTGCGCTGACCAGCACAATGCCAATAAAAATCAGGACGATGCCCGCCCATTGCAGGCGATGCGGGCGCTCTTTGTAGAAAACCCACGCCAGCAGCACTGTCCACGCGCTGAACAAAGAGGATAAAACCGTGACAACACTAACTTGCTCGGTGGTCGTGCCAATCATGGCGGCAACAAAACCCGCCGTGTCAATTACGCCAACCATCAGCAATATCCGCAAATCACGCCGTGAAGGCGGGCGTAAACTTCGCCCTAATATCAGCGCCAGCAGGGGCAGCGCAATAAAGACCGAACCAGCGCGGGTTGCTGTTACTGCAAATAGGCTGCCAATACGTGGATTAACGTAAAAACCCAGCAGCCAGAACACGATCCCGTAGCAGATGGCTGCGCCTAGCGCATTTATCACGCCCGGCGGCAAATACCAGCCAGTCCTGCCCGCAATTTTTTCAGCGGCGGTTTTATCGCTGGTTCTTTCAATCGAGCAAAGCAGCACGCCGCAAAGACAAAGCAGCACCCCTACAGCCCGTGCTGCTGTCAATTGTTCGCCGCTAAGCAGCGATAACACCAGTGTGATTGCCGCATAACTGGCGGTAATCGGCGAAACCACAGCTAACATTCCGGTCGCGAATGCCTGATAAAGCTGTAATGAGCCGGCAACGCCAACAGCGACGGTAACGACCAGAAGCAGGATCGCCGCTAGGTCAATCTTCCCAAGTCCGCTAACGAGTTCGCCTGACAGAATGGTTAGAGGCAGAACAAATAATAATCCGAATAGCTGCATGTAGAACAGGCTGAGGAAGCTGCCGATGCGTCGGGTTGCCCCGCGCACCAGAAAATCGCCAGTTCCCCAACTGATGGCTGCTGTCAGCCCCAGAAAAACGCCCACAGGTTACCTTTTAGACAAAATCAGGGCACGATATCCGTACCCTGATTCCGACATAGATATTTATTTGCCGAGTTTACAATCTGCTGATAGGTCAAGTCGAGCAAATGGACTGCAACAAGCGCAACGCAGAGTGAAAATCGGAACTAACTACACTTTAGACCGCTGTCACCAGTATCGGCTTGCCCTTGGTGATCACCACCGTGTGTTCATACTGCGCGGCAAGCTGCCCGTCAGAGGTTTTCAGCGTCCAACCATCGCGCGCGGTGAAAATACGCCCGCTGCCAAAGGTCAAAAATGGCTCAATCGTCATCACCATACCATCTACAAGGCGGTTCTTTGCGCGGTTAGTGTAATAGTTTGGCACATTGCGCGGATCTTCGTGTAAGCTGCGCCCAACACCATGCCCGCCCAGATCGCGAATGATATGTAAGCCGGCTTTATGAGCAACCGACTCTACCGCCCGCCCAATTACGCTCATTCGCTGCCCGTCACTTACCGCGTCTAGCGCAGCTTCAAGCGCCATCTGCGTGCAGTCGCATAAAAATTCAGCTTCCGGGGCAATTGGCGGCACCGGAAAACTTGCGCCGGTATCCGCGAAATAACCATCCAGTTCGGCTGAAACATCAATATTTACCAGATCGCCAGCTTTAACCACGCGATTACCGGGAACGCCATGCGCGGCTTCATCGTTGATGCTAATGCATGTCCATCCCGGATATTTGTAAGTTAGGATCGGGGCGCTGCGAGCGTGATGTTTTTTCAGGTAAGCCGCGCCAATCTCGTCTAGTTCTTTGGTGGTAATGCCGGGGCGCAGCGCCTCTGCCATTATGCGCACAGTTTCGCCTACAATTTGCCCAATGCGCATTAAGCCCTTGAGATCGCTGTCTGAATCTACGGTCATCTGTTTCCTGACTTTCTTTTGATGCATGTATAAAGTTACGAAACCGCGCTTGCCCCTTCCTGCTCAACGAGCAGAAGCTCGGCGCGGCGGCGGCGGTATCCTGCTGGCGGCGGTGGTGGCGTTTCATGATAGTAACGCACAATACGCGCCAGATATTCTGCCAGCGGCGTATAGGTCATGCCGAGTTCGGATTTGCTTAGCGTGTTATCCAGCTCGCTCATCCAGCGTTCGCTAAATGGTGAACAGTCTGGCAAAAAGCCATTGGCTTCCAGCAAATCACGGCGAAGACGTACAATTGTTGGTGGCGCTTCTTGTCCCATCAAGCGCGCTAGCAGTTCCAGAAACTCGTCTAGCGATACCGTTTCTTCCTGCGAGATATTGTAGGCGCTGCCTTTGCCAGTACCAGTGTCAATCAGCCGGAGACAAGCGGTAACCACATCCTGACCGTAAATATGCCGCAGTCGGAAATTAGGTGTGCTTGGCACAAGAATTGGCCCGCCGTCCTGTAATCTCAGAAAATAGGCATAAGTGCGATTGTAATGATCGCGTTCACTGTTTACCATGGGCAAGCGCAGCGACGTGGACGGGAAACCAATGCGAGCATGAGCTTCGAATAGGGTGTCTTCAACGCGGCGCTTATCTACTCCATACAGCCATTCTTCATAGCCAAACGTATTGATCTTCGGAGCAGGCATTAACCGACCGTCATAATCGCGCTCAGAGAACGGACGCTCCAGCCCTTCGCGCACCAGATATATTTGACCACTGCTTAAGAAGATAAATTGTCCGACCTTGCCATCAAGAATATTGACAATAGTTTCAGCTTCGGCCTGTTTATAAAGCGCATTATCAATCACTACATCAAAGCTTCGGCCTTTTAGCGCATTCCGTAGTTCATCAGGATTGGTGCGGTCAGCGCGCAGACGCTCAATTTCTTTGGGCAGTTCACTGTACGTCAACCCGCGATTTAGCAATGTGACGGAATAGCCGCGTTGAATGAATTGTGGCACCATGAACGTGCCGAGATTGCGCGTTCCGCCAATGATCAGAATATTCATAATCAGGTTGTACACCACCGGGAAAGAGGCGGCGACTGCTCCTTTCGGATATGAACCGTGTTGGATGAGAGCATTATCGTATGTATTTCAGTAACAAAGCGACGTGGCAAATATCCAAACAAAACCATCTTTGATTTGTGAGCATCCTTTCGTGGCATGAATCTATAGAGATTTTACACTTGGCGCATAAGAAGATCATGTGTGATCTAATGATGCGCGCTTATTCAATTCGCGCAAAGTGAAAATGGCGGTCAAGCCAATCGAGGTTGCAAACAGGATGTTCAGCGACACAGCACCGGCAGCGGCAGCGATACTAGAGGCGCTAATGCCTGCCGTTAGCTCAGGTGCCACGCGGGTAAAAGAAGCCAGTAACGATGTATTCAGCAGCACCCCGTTAGCAGCCGCGCGTATCAGCATAAATGCGATGGGCAAGCCTACAGCTAGCGCCACAATCTTGGTGGCTACCGCCAGACGCATTTGCCCGAAACTGCGGTACAGTGGCGCAAAATTCCCGCCGATTCCGGTCATCACGCCGTAGAGCGCCAGAATGCAAATGGCGGGGATGGCGGGCTGCCATTCCTGGCCGAAAAGTAAAGGCACCAATAGGGGGGCAAGCAGCGCCATCGCGCCAAATAGAAAGATGCTGTATACGGTGACCGCACCCTGAATGCGCGCAAAATTTCGACGTAAGTTGAAGTAATCCCCGCGCCCGATAGCCTGCGGAATTGCCGAATTTAGATTTTCGAGAATGCCAACGCTAAGTACGGTGACCTGTGTTACACCGCGCATTGCCAGCGCAAAATAGCCAGCCGCAAGGCTGCCACCGAACGCGCCTACCATCTGCGTGATCAGCGGCACAAATTGATTGGAGATATTTTTGTCAAATGCGTTGGCCAGCCCGAAGCGCCAGTAGGGGCGTGGTGACCGGGAGATTACGCGGCGGGCAAGGGTGCGTAGTTCTGGCAGAACGAAACTATCTTTTGCGCGCAGCCAGATATACACGAGTACGATCATGGTGAGGGTAGTGATGGAATAAAGCAGTCGCGCCACTACAAGGCTTTCTGCCTGCGGCGCGATGAGC
>CAZBPB010000083.1:9044-9988 GCA_964493565.1 uncultured Pleurocapsa sp.
ACCGAGACGATCATGAATATGGTCAAAACCAACTGGTTAGCAGTTTGGATGGCGCTGGCAGCGGTCATTGATCGCCGCGCCTGTAAGGCAAGCAGCAACTGCCCATAAATCGCATCCAACGGGCCAGCAATTGCCAGCACGATAGCCATCTGCCCGATGGTGGCATCGCCCTGCGTTGCCGAGGCGAACGCTGGCCCGATCAACAGCAGCAGCAGGGCGATGATCAGGCGCATAAAAACGCTGGATTGAAGCCCGTAAGCCAGCACATTTGTGGCCTCGTCTGCATCATTTGCGCCGATAGCCCGCGCCATACGGGTGCTGGTGCTAGGGGAAGAGCCACTAATGTCAATGACGGTGAACAGGACGAAGAGGTTATCTGCCAGCGCGTACATGCCGTATTGTTGAGGGCCTAAAACCCGCGTGACCAGTATGGTCGAGATCAGGCTTAACGCGGTCACGCTGATCTTGCCCACTTGCAAAACCAAGGTGTCACGGACGAATTTTCGCTGGCTGAAACGGCGTAAGCGATCCATAGTGCAATTGTGCCGTTTCTGAACAGGTTCGTAAATTCTCAATACTTGCGCAGTTGAACAACTACTCCATTCAAAACAATTAAAACGTTGAAATTAGTTGTTGACAGCATTCAAAATGCGTGTATCATTTGAAATAATTCAATTGATAAAAACAAGTCAATTGGATCAGGGAATGAGATTGGGGACGCGGGGAGAAAACGCAATGTCGTACGAATATCAAATCATGAATCATGAAATTAAACGGCGGCTGGTGAAAGTGGATCGCGAACGGGTGAAGAAGGAAGTTAACCGCGCCCGGAAAAACAATCAGAGCCGGTCACGGTAAGAGAAAGGCTGTAAAAATCTGGCAAAAGCGCCGGTCGGTTTTAAGGCCTTGCTGGAAATGCAGCGTCAGAGCGTGTATCCTTAAAC
>CAZBPB010000083.1:9998-11709 GCA_964493565.1 uncultured Pleurocapsa sp.
CATTGTTGAAATACCCGTTATGAAGTGGGTAACACATTGGACGAAGCATACATGCCAGAACAAACATCCATGACTGAAACTGAATTTCAAGCGCAGGCACAAGAATTTGTGCCTGCCGAACGATTTACCATCACCACGCTAGAGCAACTTAAGGTTTTTGCAGACCCGCTGCGGCAGCAAATTGTTGAACTGGTGATGAAAACGCCGAAGACGGTCAAGCAGGTTGCAGCTGAAATCGGGCTTGCGCCAACGAAGCTGTACTATCATTTCAACCTGCTTGAAGAATTGGGCTTCATCTCCGTCACCGAAACCCGTATTGTTTCCGGTATCATCGAGAAACAGTATCAGGCATCGGCGGAGACATTTGCCATACAACGTTCGTTATTGAACCCCGGTAGTGAAGAGGGCGGTGGTTTAGAGACGGCGCTGGACGCGATGATCGAGCCTATTCGTAGGGAAATTATGGAAGGCGCTGCTAACGGCGTGATAGATATGGGGCAGGATGCGCCAATTTCGCGCCGACTGCGTATCAGCCGCGAGCGCATCACCCTGACCGAGGCAGAAGCTGAGATTTTTTATAAGCGAATGGATGATCTCATAGCGGAACTAGATCAAAAGAAGCGTGAAAATCCATCAGAGGATCGTTCTGCTTACGAGTATCAAATTCTGATTGGCGTCTACCCGCTGAAACGCGCCGATGACAAGGGATAGCCTGTAAATGAACCTCGATGAAAAATCGCCGAAGCCTTAGCCCGGCGATTTTTGTTTACCAGTCTCCAGCGTAAGCAATGTCATAAGGCAGAGCCTGCTGCATTAAGTAGGCGTAACGCAGTTCGACAAGCTGGCGCAGGTGGAGCAGATCGTGCGCGACCCATGAATGCAGCATATTGCCAGCAGTCAACCGCCCAAATGGCGCTTCTATAGCCGCTCCCAGATCCGGACTGTTTAGCGAGTTTAACCACGCCAGCGAGGATTTACGTTCACGCAGAAAGCGATCCAGCGACTCCTGTAAATCGCGGGTATTGTAGCTTCGTTCGATGACCCACGCTGAAGGGTGGATGGGCGCTGGCATCGGCTGAGTTTGATCGAGGATATAACTGAGCCGCGCCCGGAAATCTTCGCGCTCCTCGTCGCCTAAATGATTAACGACTTCGAGGATTGACCACGAATCGGGATCGGGTTTCCAGCGCGCTTGCTTTAAAGTTGTTTCCGCAGCCAGTTGGCGAATTGCATCGGCATACTGGCTCAAAAGGGCGGTACATTCCGCAGTGGTCATTATCCCTCCACACAACTGCTGATTTTGAAACAATTCTATCGTCAATTACGTAATGCTGTTTACGGCAAACTCTCTAAAACGGAGGCAGCATGCAAGCTGAAAGTTTTGAGTTCAACCCGCTTTCCCCTGAGTTTCAAGCCAATCCTTATGACTATTATCAGGCCATGCGCCAGTTTATGCCGCAGTTCCATTATGCCGAATGGAATACATGGTTTTTGACGCGCCATAGCGATTGTGCGGCTGTATTGAAAGATCACCGCTTCGGTCATGAGATTCTTAAAACGGCTACCCGCGAAGAATTGGGCTGGGCTGAAGTGCCGGAAGATCAACAGGCGCTAGCGGGTGTCTATCGCTCGTGGATGCTCAATCGTGATCCGCCTGATCACACCCGACTGCGCGGATTGGTACATAAAGCCTTCACACCGCGCATGGTGG
>CAZBPB010000084.1:0-5887 GCA_964493565.1 uncultured Pleurocapsa sp.
AGGAACTGCCTGTACTAGACCGAAACCGTCGTTATAGCCACCGAGATACAGGGTGGCAACGATTGCACTAACGCCGATCATGCTGAGATATTCAGCCATCATGAAGCTGGCAAATTTCATACCACTGTACTCGGTCATGAAACCCTGCGTCAGCTCCTGCTCCGCTTCTGGCAAGTCAAACGGAGCGCGGTTGAGTTCAGCGAGTAAGGCGATGAATAAGATGACAAAGGCAACGGGGTTCTGGAAGATGAACCAGTCATAGAAAAAGGTCTGCGCGGTAATGATATCACCGATGCGCATGCTGCCGACAATCATGACCGGTATCGCCATGGTCAGACCGAGGCTTAACTCGTAGCTCAACATCTGTGCCGAAGCGCGAAGACCACCCAACGCGGCGTACTTATTATTGCTAGACCAACCGGCAAGCACCACACCATAAGTGCCAATACTCGTCACCGCCAACAGCCAGAGGATGCCGACATTCGGATCAGCAAGACTGAGTGGAACGCTGTAAGCAGTCCCATCAAACCAGGGAATGATTAAATTTGGGCCGAGCGGCACCACCGCCAGCAGAATAACCGCGGGGATTACCTTGAGAATTGGCGCGACACGGTATACCCATCTATCCGCGCCCGCCGGCTCAATATCTTCCTTGAAGATCAGCTTGATGCCATCAGCCAGAGGCTGCAACAAGCCGAAAGGGCCGACGCGGTTGGGGCCTGTGCGCTGCTGGAAAAACGCGATCAAACGGCGTTCCAGATACGTAAGATAGGCAAAACTAGTCAAAAAGACAAAGAAAAATATCAGCGAGAATAGGATGGCCTGAACCGTGCTGCATGCGGTATCCGTGCGACAGTCCACAACCTGAGTGTAGTCAACACGATTGTTATTGAAAATAAAATTGACCACATTGGTTAGCGCATCGCCCAGAGCTTGCTGGCGCGGTTCAAGAATTGACCAGCCAACTAGCGTGAGCACCACCAGAATGATGGTGATGATTCCGCCAACAAAGAGCAGAGCCAGCAGGTTTGCCCACGGATACAAACGTTCCGGCACAACGTTATCGCGAAATTGAACGTAGCCGTGTACCAGTTCGTTCAAGGGGCCGCGACGCTTGCGTGGCGTCGAAGAAGCCGTCGCCATATATCTTACCTCTCAACCTTCGTCACTGTGCCAGAAGTAATGGTTAATGCAGATGCAGCTTCCTGTAAGTTTCGGGGAAGCAGTACGCTTCCCTTCGGCGCGGCGCCGTTCACATGGGCGCGAACATTCACCGCATGACCGTCACCAACATCCACTTTGACCACATCACCGTCTTTAACGTTCAACTTTACTGCGTCTTCAGCGTTGATTTCCACATACGGATCTGCGATTCGCGCCGCCATCAAATGAGCTTCGCTTGGCTGGAATACACGTTCGCGATTGTACAGGCGGATAGTTGGGACAACCAGAACTTCACCCTTTGAAGCCTTAGGTGCTTTTTCTGATTTTACGGTTTTCGCTTCAACTGTTGTGCCATCATCAGCGACAGCGGCAATTTGAACGCCCAGACCACCGGTATTGGCATATGCGGTACCACCGTAGTAAAGGTCGTCGCCCCCGACAAGCGGGAACTGCGGTTCTACCTTTGCCAACTCAGGGAATTTGCAACCAGCAAACGCCGGAATATTCGCGGCGATCTCATTCATAACCATGGCGGCAGAAAGTTTAGCTTTGCCCTGCCCCAATTTCTCGGCAATGCGGGCAAAGGCTTGCCATGCGGGCAGCGCCTCGCCCATTGCGCCCTGCGCGGCGTAGAAACGCTGGACACGACGCTCGGCGTTGGTGAATGAGCCATCGCGCTCGGCAAAACTCTGGATCGGGAGCACTACTTTTGCCTGTTCTGCCGCGCTATCCATAAACAGGTTCAGGCTGATGATGGTTTCTATTTTAGAGAGCCATGCGTCGGCTGAAGGATCGTCAGAAACGACATCCGCCTGCGCAATGATCAGCACTTTCGGCGGGTTTTGGATGATGTCCTGAGTCGCTTCGGCAGAGAAACCCATATAGTGCAAGCCAACCGCGTTCGCGCCGGGGAAAACACCGATCAGGCCGTTGTTTACCTTACCGGTATGCCCGGTTTCAATCAGGAAGTTGGCGGCGGTCTGCATCAAAGCGCGACTGCCTGCCAGCGACAGCCCTTCGGCACCAGCAAAGATAACGAGATTGTTCGCGCCGGAAAGATTTTCGGCAATTTCGGGGTTATCTTTGCGGATGTTTGCCAGCGCATCAGCGGCGTGTCCGGTGTCATAGGTGATGGTTGCTGAAGCGAAATCATCCATGCGGGTGTGCCGGGCATTTGCGATCACCAGATAGGCGCCGCGATCTGCCGCAGTTTTTACACGCAGACGGAACATCGGCGCTTCTTCTTCGAGATCGGAAGCGATCACGAGGATGGCATCGCCCTTACCCAGTTCGCCAAGATTTGTGCCTTTGCCAACACCCACCTGTTCAACCAGATCGGCACCGGCATGGGTGGGAGGCCACGCGCCAAGACGTTCACTCCCCAGACCTTTGAGCACCCGCGCCAATGACCACGCGTCTTCATTTGAAAGTGAAGTTCCGGCGATTGCGGCTACACTGCCACCGGCTTCCTGAAGCAGATTTGCGGCAGCGGCGGTGGCTTCACTCCAAGTTTCGCGTGAAAGCGAGCCTGCGCTGGTACGGATCATCGGCTCAAGCAAGCGTTCGTTACTGCGTGAGAAGTGATGTCCGAAGCGTCCCTTATCGCACATCCAGATTTCATTCACCTGCTCGTTCTGTCGCGGCATCATACGTTTGATCATCACGCGTCCGCCAAAATCACGATCCAGACGAGTGCTGGCGGTGGTATTGCAACCTACCGGACAGTGCGGACAGATAGAGGGGACACTGTTCAGTTCCCAAGGGCGCGCACCAAAGCGGAAATCAGCCGTCGTGAGCGCGCCGACCGGGCAGATATCGGTGGTATTGCCGGAGAAGTAGCTGTCAAACCCGGGATCGCTGACCGTAATAATTTGCAGGTCGCGCCCTCGTTCGTGGAAAGCGAGCACATCATCACCAGCCACTTCGGACTGGAAGCGCACACAGCGACCACACTGAATACATCGTTCTTCATCGAGGAAAATCAAATCGCCTAGCGGCACATGCTTATCGAGATTTTTCTTATCCTCAAAATTCATGCGACTGGTGCCGGGGCCGTAGTCCATTGTCTGATTTTGAAGCGGGCATTCACCGCCCTTATCGCAAACCGGACAATCTAACGGGTGACTGGTGAGCAAGAACTCGATCACGTTCTTACGCCCATCTTCAACCGGCTCGGTGCTTGTGCGCAATACCAGCCCGTCTGAAACGGTCATGGTACAGGCTGTTTGTAATTTAGGCATCCAGCGAATTTGCGGGCTGCCGTTTTCGTCAACCAGAACTTCGCCAGTTGCGCGATCTTTCTGGATATTTCCAGCTTCGACCAGACACATACGGCACATGCCGACAGGTTTCATTTTGGGGTGATAGCAAAAAACGGGAATGGTCACGCCTACATGTTTGGCGGCGTCAACCAGATTCATTCCCGGCGGGAACTCATATTCTTGTCCGTCTATAATGACTTTTGCCAGCTTCGTCATTGCGGTGACCATGCAGTCTTACTCCGGCTTGCAACTATGCCGATACTGTAGCGGAAAGCCCGCTGATTTTCTACTGATACGCAGGGTTGATTGTATAAATTCCGCTTAAAAACCCTGCTTCTTGCGCGCATCACGCAGGCCTGCGTATGCGCGATCTTGTACGGTTTGCGAAGTAATGCCCCAACGGCCTCGTATTACTTCGTCAGAAGCCATGTCTACCGCATGTTGGAAATCTGCTTCAGCGGCAGCATATTCCTTCATCTTCAGCAGCAGTTCACCGCGAAAAACATAGTTCGCGGCACTATCAGGATGGGCAGCTATCGCCAGATTCAGATCATTCAACGCCGCTTCATCTTTAGTTGTGTGATGAGACACAGCAGCGGATTGTTGTGGCTCGTCCCAACGTTCTGCTGCGGCTTCGTCGGCTTCTGCGGCACGGGCGATTTTCTCCAGATGATCGTGCTGAGCGGCTTCAGCGCCAACATTTCCACTGAGACCGGCAAGCCCGGTGACTTCGGAGACGAGCACTTCCTGATCTTCCGGTGCCGACTCAGTATTCTGAGTCAGCGCGTCGTCTTCAAGATTTTCAGGCAATTGTTGATCGGTCATTTCTAATGCCCTGCCACGGCGATTGGCTTCGCCGTACCATCCAGATGCGCTTTGAAATCTTCAGGGAAATTCTTGATGGTGTAAATGATCGGATTAGCGGCAAAGTCACCCAGCGCACACAAGGTAATACCCTGCATGTTGCGCGCGACATTGGCGATCAAATCAACATCGTTTTCCTTACCCTGCCCGCTCATGATGCGATCCAGAGTCTTGTCCAACCAGTAGGTGCCTTCGCGGCAAGGCGTACATTTACCACAGCTTTCATGTTTGAAGAACTTGGTAATTTTGGAAGCCACCCACGTCATATCGGTATCTTCGTCCATGACGATGATCGAGGCTGAACCCAGAATGGAGCCGATTTTGGCGAAGTCTTCATAGGTCATCGGCGTATCCAGCAAAGGATCGTCGTTACCGGTGAAGCGAATGACCGGGCCAGAACCACCGGAAGGCAGCACGCCTTTCAACTGTTTGCCGTTGGCGATACCGCCTGCATGGGTAAACAGCAGTTCGCGTAAAGTCGTACCCAGTGGAAGTTCGTAGTTACCGGGCTTTTCCACATGCCCGCTCACACAAAACACCTTGGGGCCGGGACTTTGTTCAGTGCCAATTTTCTTGTATTCGTCAGGGCCGTTGTTGATGATCCAGGGCACGTTTGCGATGGTCTCAACGTTGTTGATGACCGAAGGTTCGCCATACAAACCACCGCCTTTATTCGCAGGGAATGGTGGGCGTACACGGGGCTGCCCTAACTTGCCCTCAAGACTTTCAAGAAGCGCGCTCTCTTCGCCGCAGATGTATGCGCCCGCGCCGAGGTGGGTGTAGACCATACAATTCCAGCCGCTGCCAGCAATGTTATCGCCAACTAAGCCTTTTTTGCGGGCGTCTTCGATATGCTGGTCAAGGCTTTGTGCCAAATCCCAAAACTCACCGCGCAGATAGATATACACGGCAGTTGCCTGAATAGCCCAGGCAGCGATCAGCGAGCCTTCGATGAGTTGATGGGGATTATTCTCAATAATCTGGCGGTCTTTGAAGGTACCGGTTTCACTTTCGTCGGCATTCACAACCACATATTTAACTGGCTCAGACTGGGGAATGAAGCTCCACTTAACGCCAGTTGGGAAGCCTGCGCCACCACGCCCACGCAAGTTTGAAGCCTTCACAACATCAATGACTTCAGACGGCTTCATACCGAGCGCCTTTTTCAACGCATCATAACCACCATGTTTCAAGTACACGGACAGTTCATGAATATTCGGCACATCTTTTTCGCGATAGATAATGTTCAAATTTGCCATCTCGTATCCGTCCGGTGATTACGGCTTGGAGTCGCTCTTTTCTCTGGACTTTTTCGTCTTCGCCGGCTTAGCCGCCTGTTCGGGCTGCTCTGCTTCGGCGCGCCACTGCTCCAGCAATGGCCCCATCTTTTCCATATCTAGATTCTCGACGAAGTGAAAATTGCACTGCAGCATCGGGGCTTTGTCGCAAGCCGCCAAACACATCACATGTTCCACTGTGAACATGCCATCTTCCGTAGTGCCGCCGTCATCTACGCCGAGGTGTTCTTTCAGTTCTCCGTAGAACTGATCAGCACCACGCAATGCACATGCGAGGTCGGTACATACCTGAAGCCAGTA
>CAZBPB010000084.1:5906-11695 GCA_964493565.1 uncultured Pleurocapsa sp.
GGCTTCTCGGAATACATGGTGTAGAAACCAGCAATCGAACGCACCTGCGTTGGATCCATATCGCAGAGCACAGCCACTTCCGCCACACCCTCATCGGATACATAGCCGTATTCTTCCTGCGCGATATACAGCAGTGGCATCACCGCCGAGCGTTTGGTGGGATACTTCGAGAAGATATATTCGATTTTGGAGGCGTATTTTTCTGCCAGCATTCCGTTTCCTTTGCGGAAACGAGTTAAAAGGTAAAAGGTAAAAGGTAAAAGTTCTTGCCGCAAAGCTACTTTTACTTTTAGCCTGTAACTTTCAACCCATCTCTTTATCTATCGCTATCGCCCAGCACGCAGTCAATACTACCGACAATGCCGATCAAGTCGGCAAGCATATAGCCAGAGCAGAGTTTACCGAGTGCGCTAATGTGCATAAATGACGGCGTCTTGAAATGGACACGGCGAGGCTTATTACCGCCCGTTCCCGCCAGATAACAGCCAATTTCACCGCGCGGGCTTTCAATAGCCACATACACTTCGTCATCCGGCGCAGAATAACCTTCCGTCCACAGCTTAAAGTGGTGGATCACCGCTTCCATGCTGCGCCCTAGTTCGGCACGCGGCGGCGGTACATACTTACGGTTATTCGAACGGAAGCCGCCGGAAGCTGACGGCAGTTTCTTCACTGCCTGACGGATAATCTTCAGGCTTTCGCGCATTTCATGAATGCGAATGATGTAGCGATCAAATACGTCACCATGCTCGCCAAGCGGCACGTTAAAATCATAGTTCTCGTAGCCGCTGTACGGCATGGCTTTACGGATATCAAAATTCACACCGCTGCCACGTAAGCAGGGGCCGGAAAGCGCCAGCGCGATTGCTTCTTCAGGCTCGATCACACCGATACCTTCGGTGCGATCTCTCCAGATCGGGTTATTGGTCAGCAACTTTTCGTAGTCGTCAATACGCGCCGGGAAGTAATTGAGGAATTTCTCAAGCGCAGGCATAAACTCTTCGGGCAGATCGCGCCAGACACCGCCAGGGCGAATGTAGCTGGTCATCATGCGCTGACCGCCGAGCTTTTCGAACAGGTCGAGAATATATTCACGTTCGCGCATACAGTACAGGAACACGCTCATCGCGCCCATGTCCATAGCATGAGTACCGAGCCATACCAGATGACTATTGAGGCGGGTTAGCTCAAGGCAGATGACGCGAATGACCTGGGCGCGTTCGGGCACATCCAGCCCCGTCAACTTTTCCACTGCAAGCGAAAATGCCATGTTATTGCTCATTGGCGCAAGATAATCCATGCGGTCGGTGAGCGTAACGGCTTTCTCGTAGCTTTTGCTCTCAATATTCTTTTCGATGCCGGTGTGCAGATAGCCAACATCTGGCAGGCAGGTGATGATTTCTTCGCCATCTAGTTCAAGCAACAAACGCAACACACCATGTGTGCTGGGATGATGCGGCCCAAGATTGAGGAGCATGGTTTCGCCCGTAATTGCCCGATCCGAAACCAGCCCACGCAAATCTTCGAGACTGCCTTCCCACGTTTGCGCCTGCCCTAAGGCATTTTCAGTCGCTTCGGGGATTTCCAGCGCCAGAGGACGCTTAGAGGTTGTCGCCATGATGTTCTCCGCACCTATTCCTTCGCGTACGGCTTATGCTTGTTGATTTCGTCGGCATTAAACGAAAACATGACCGTTTCGTATCCGAGCGGGTAATCGCGACGGTGGGGATGGCCTTCCCAATCTTCAGGCATCAAGACACGACGCAAATTTGGATGCCCTACAAAGGGAATACCCATCATGTCAAAAATTTCTCGTTCAAGCCAATTCGCGCCAGCCCATAGTGTGGTGATGGTAGGGATAGCAACGTCCTCATCAACAAAGGTTTTGAGACGAATGCGGCGGTTGTACAGCAGTGAATACAGGTGATAAGACACGCCAAAGCGCGCCGGTCGATCACCATAATCGCCATACCCTTTAATCGGGTCGAAATAGTCAACCGCGCTGATATCTGAAAGGTAATTGTAAATCAGGCCACGCGTATCCCGAAGGAAGTGCGCCGCGTGTTCAATATTCACCGGGTCAACGAACAGCGTCAATTCATCACGAAATTCGTGCGTACCCTTAAGAACACCCGGAAGCTGTTCCTCGAAAGCGACTGCCGGCGCGAGCGCGTCTGGAATGTGCATAGTTTACCTCGCGCCCTCAACGACCCAGGTCTTCAGGCGTTCGCTCTGAACGCGTTCATGAAGGGTCATAATACCGTGAATCAATTGTTCCGGACGCGGCGGACAGCCAGCCACATACACATCTACAGGGACGATTTCGTCAACTCCCTGCACAACAGCGTAGTTGTTGTACACGCCGCCGCAAGATGCGCAATCGCCCATTGAAATCACGTAGCGCGGCGCCGCCATCTGATCGTAAAGCTGACGGATGACAGGAGCCATTTTACGGGTTACGCGCCCTGCAACGATAATCAAGTCACTCTGGCGGGGGCTAGCGCGGTTCAACTCCATACCGAAGCGCGACAGGTCGTAATCGCCCGCCTGAGTACTCATCATTTCGATGGCGCAGCAAGCCAGGCCAAATAACAGCGGCCACATCGCACCGGTTCGCGCCCAGTTCACCGCCACATCCAGCGTAGTGGTCACAACGCCAAGATCGCCGAGTTTGGATGAAACTACTCCCATTCCAGCGCTCCTACTCTCCACTCATAAATCAAGCCGATGCTTAGCACGAGGATAAAAATACCCATCGTCACCAACGCATACAAACCCAGTTCACGGAAAACGACCGCCCAGGGCAGGAAAAATACAACTTCAATATCAAACAGGATGAAAAGGATAGCGACCAGGAAAAAGCGAATTGAATAGCGACGGGTAGCAGCACCAATCGGCTTCATACCGCTTTCGTAGGGCGCAACCTTACGCGATGTTGGCTTCCAGGGGCCGAACAAGCGTGAGATCAGTGAAATGATGATAGCGACAACCGTCGCGATGATGAGTAGTACCGCTATTGGCGCAAATTCGTTGAGTGCGTCCATCGGGTGAACCTAATCAGAGGCGATTGTTCAATTTGGATCAATCTGACGAAGGTAGTATATCGTACAGCCTGAGGGGTGTCAACTTAGGTCATGACGTTAGTTTAGATTGTTTTTACCAATGTTATTATTACCTAATTTCGGCTCGTCTGTTCTAAAAACAACAAAGTATTTAAGATGATGCCAATCATCATACAGATGAGCCTATTTCTGATCTGTTTTGCGGAAACCTCTTCCGGACTGCGGCTCTTGATCAACGCCGCTGAACAAGCTCACCATCATCACCCAGAGTATTCATGCCTATCACTTCATTCAATTCAATATCTGACAGGCGTCGTTTAAGCTCAATCAATTCATCGTCGCTCATGCTGCGCAGCATGTCATAATTACGCATACCCTTAACTTTTTCTGCTTGCGCGCCGCGATCATTGTCTTTCCGCAAGATAAAAGCCGTTCCCGCAACAGCCAGCGCCAGTATCGCCACAGCAAACAGGATATGCGCAGACGTTAGTTCCCCCATAATTCCGGAGCTAATGAACAACGCCGCTAGAACAATGGTTGATAAAAACCACAGAGCAATCACAAGAGTCGGGCGGGTCTCTTCGTTCATTGTTCCCCCATGCAGATGGCTTGCGTTCACTGAGTATACGCGATTGGGAGAGGAAAAGTTCTTTGTTTAAGACGGAGTAGGCGCACGCCTGCGTGCAAGCAAACAGAAAGGCTAAACAGCAGGGTTTGCTTCGGCAAGCGCGCTGTTCTGGTGCATTAAAGCCGCGCGACCACGCATTAAGACCAATCCGCCTGCCAGAATCGCTACTAACGCAGCCGCAAGATGCACACGCGCAGGGAGGTAACGCACGCGTTCGACCACGGTTAGCTCCTGCCCCATCAGGTCATGACGCAGGCGCGCGGAATAGCGTTTTGACGGGCGCATCGGCACGTAGGAGGAGCGCAAAAGCCGTATCAGCGGCAAAAATTGCGCTGCTTCACGTAGATTCTGCGCTGAAAAAACACGCGAAAGCGATTCACCCGAGAGCACAGCATCGGTAACGTCCATCAATATCGTGTCAAGATCGGTGTCGGGGGCATAGCTCATGACAATTCCTGGCCTCGTTCTGAATGATGACGATTTTCGCCGTTCTGCTCACTTTCCAGAGTTTCACGGAGGGCTAGCAGCGTACGATGATATAACGATTTAACCGCGCCTTCGGTGCGATCCATGATCACACCAATATCGGCATTTGACATGTGATCGACAAATTTCAAGTTCAGCAAAAGCTGGCGATCTTCAGGCAGTTTGCGCACAGCAGCCAGCAGCGCCTCACGCTCTTCCTTGTCCAGCGCCTCATGCTCCGGCGCATCAAATTCCAGCGTCCCGGCGATATAATCATCCAGAGGGATGATCTTGCGCCGGTTGCGATCACGATGCCAATTGGCAACCAGATTGTGCGCGATACGATATAACCACGCTTGAAACGGGACACCGCGATCCGTATAGGTATCAATATGCCCCATCGCCCTGAAGAACACGCGCGCGGTTAAATCTTCAGCGTCGTGACTGTTGCCGGTACGATAATAGATGTAGTTATAAATCTTCTCGACATAACGCTCGTAAAGCTCGCCAAAAGCATCTTTGTCGCCGGACTTGGTTAAATCAACAAGTTCGGTGTCTTCAAGACGCTTATAGGCAGGACGCTTATTTCGAGCGCCTAACCGCTTGCGCAGATTAATCATGCTTATAACAACCCTGTCTCGCCCAAAAGGTTGCGGGTTATAATGCGTACCGTTTGAGCATATCCCCTGATCTCGTTTACGCAAATGGGCAGGTTCATGACGCAACCACTGAACTTTCAAGAAATCATTATGAAGCTGCATGCGTTCTGGCAGAGCCAGAACTGTATGCTATGGCAACCCTACAACATTCAGGTCGGCGCTGGCACGGGTAACCCGGCAACGCTTCTGAAGGTACTCGGGCCAGAACCCTGGCGTGTTGCCTATGTTGAGCCGAGCGTGCGTCCGGATGATGGCCGATATGGCGATAATCCGAACCGCATGCAGTATTACTACCAGTATCAGGTAATCCTGAAACCTGATCCGGGCAACCCGCAGGAACTTTACCTGCAATCGCTGGAAGCACTAGGCATTAGCCCCCGCGAGCACGACATCCGTTTTGTGGAAGACAACTGGGAAAGCCCCGCATTAGGCGCATGGGGTCTTGGCTGGGAAGTGTGGCTGGACGGGCAGGAAATCACCCAATTCACGTACTTTCAGCAAGCTGGCGGCATTGAACTCAATCCGGTTTCGGTGGAAATTACCTATGGATTGGAACGCATCGCCATCCCGTTGCAAGGTAAAGATGCCGCGTGGGAAATTCAATGGATGGGCGGTGTTGATGAAAACGACCTGCTTTACAAGGACATTTTCCTGCAAAGCGAGATCGAGCACTGCAAGTACTACTTTGAAGTGGCTGATGTTGAGGGCTTGAAGCAGGTCTTCAATATTTACGAATCGGAAAGCAAGCGGGCGCTAGGCGCGGGACTGGTTATTCCTTCTTATGATTACGTGCTGAAATGCAGCCATTTGTTCAACGTTCTGGATGCGCGTGGGGCGATTGGCGTGACGGAACGAGCCTATTTCTTCCGGCGTATGCGCGACATGACCCGCAGCGTTGCCAAAGCCTACGCTGAACAGCGGCAGATGCTGGAATACCCGCTGGACAAGCTGGAAAAACTGTGGTCGCCAACCAGT
>CAZBPB010000085.1:0-1509 GCA_964493565.1 uncultured Pleurocapsa sp.
TTCCATACGGTTACGCGCAACGTTGACATTATCTGTTATATGCTCCACTATGACTCAACTGTTGGTCACTATTGTGCCGTAGTTGGCTGGTCGCTTCCAGATTGGCATTAGACCCACACGGGATATTAGGAATAAAAAAGGCGAGAAGTTCTCGCCCTTTGCCTTACAAACGACATTGCTATTTAGGTTTCGCCCAGGTAGGCTTTGCGCACCAGATCGTTTTTCAGCAACGCCTCACCTGTATCTTCAAGGACTATTTCACCGGTTTGCAGCACATAGCCACGATGGGCAATCTCAAGTGCCATCAAAGCATTCTGCTCAACCAGCAGTACAGTGTTACCAGCGTCGTTAATTCGCTTCACAATATCAAAAATACCCTCGACCAGAACGGGCGCTAAACCCATTGAAGGCTCGTCCAGCAGCAGTACCGACGGCGACATCATCAGCGCGCGAGCCATTGCCAGCATCTGCTGTTCGCCACCCGAAAGCGTGCCGCCTTTCTGGTTAATACGCTCCTTCAAGCGCGGGAACATGTCAAACATCTGGTTCATGCGTTCGTTGATAATGCCACGCCCGCCTTTAACATTCCATGATCCAACTTCAAGATTTTCACGTACACTGAGCAGCGGAAAAATACGGCGGCCTTCAGGCACATGGGCAATACCCTGTGCTGAAATATGGTGCGGCGCCATATCCGTAATATCCTGTCCATTAAACATTATCTTTCCGCGCTTAGGTCTTGTGATACCGCTGATCGTTTTAAGGGTGGTCGTCTTACCTGCGCCGTTCGCCCCTACGAGCGTTACAATCTCACCTTGATCAACGCGAACGCTAATGCCTTTTAGGGCGTGGATATGACCGTAGTAAGTATGAACCTGTGTAAGCTCAAGCAGCACTGTCATCTTTAGCCTCCGCACCCGCCGCGCGCCTTCCAAGATAAGCCTCTACAACGCGCGGGTTGGCGCGTATTTGTTCCGGCGTGCCGTCAGCAATCTTTTGCCCATAGTCCAGCACGTCAATATGCTCGCTAATGCCCATGACAACGCGCATATCGTGTTCAATCAGCACAACAGTGATGCCAAGTTCATCACGGATTTTGCGGAACAAGCCCGTGGCTTCCGCGCTTTCCTGCGGATTCATGCCTGCTGTAGGTTCATCTAGCAGAATTAATTTAGGATCACTGGCAAGCGCACGCGCAATTTCAATACGGCGCTGATCTCCATAAGGGAGGTTCTTACTTAATTCATCACCCTTCCCCGTCAAGCCAGCAAACTTGAGCAGCATGCTGGCTTTTTCCTGCACGCGGCGCTCCTGCTCTTTGAAATGTTTTGTTCGGAGCAGTGCATGGGGCAGTGAAATATGCAACCGTGAATGCATACCGACCATGATATTTTCAAGCACTGTCATATTGCTAAAGAGGCGAATGCTTTGAAAGGTGCGGGCAATTCCAGCCTTATTCACCTGATCAGGACGCAGCCCAATCAAAGAACGACCATTGAAAGTGATAGT
>CAZBPB010000085.1:1519-11664 GCA_964493565.1 uncultured Pleurocapsa sp.
ATACCGGTCAACAGGTTGAAAAAGGTGGTTTTTCCCGCACCATTTGGCCCGATGATCGAACTAATGCTGTTTTCAGGAATACCAATACTCACATCGCGTACTGCGCGAATTCCCCCGAAGGATTTAACAAGGTTATTGACTTCAAGCAGCATGTTGACTTACTCCTGCGGAACCGATTGGTCTACTAGCACGGCATCGGAAATCGGCTCTTCCGTTGGCATATCATCATCGTCGCGTTCCATCAACTCAAGCTTACGACTCTTTTCAGGCAGCAATCCTGCTGGACGGAACAACATCATGAGTACAAGTACCAGACCGAAGACGAGCGGTTGATACTTTGCGGGATCTAATTGAGTCGGGATACTCAGTTGTCCGGCGTTGCGTAAGGCATTCAATTGCAACGAGAGGTTTGGCAGCGTATGAAGTTCGATAATCGTGATGATCATCGCGCCTAAGATAACGCCCTTAATATTGCCCATGCCACCTACAATCACCATCGCCAAAATGGTAATGGACTGGAGCAGAATGAAACTTTGCGGGTCAATGAACGTTTGCTTTGCAGCGTAAAGCACACCGATTGCGCCCGCAAAAGCCGCGCCGCTTGCAAAGGCTAGCAGCTTCATACGCACAAGGGGAATACCCATGGCGATTGCCGCGATTTCATCTTCACGAATGGCTGTCCATGCGCGACCAATCACCGAGTCTTTCAGGCGGAAACACACCAGAATGATGATGAACAGTAATATGAGGCCAATCGTATAGAAGAGAATCTGCTTGGCAAGCACTTCGGGATTGTCTACGCGTATACCCAAAGCGTTTGCTATGCTCGCCGTGAAGCTAATGTAAAACCCGGGCAGCGGTGGCGCGCTGATATTACGTAACCCTTGCGCGCCATTCGTGAAATTCACCGGCGAGTCCATATTGCGAGCAAGAATACGTATCACTTCGCCAAAGCCAAGCGTAACGATAGCGAGATAGTCGCCACGAAGACGTAGGACTGGCAAGCCAAGTAGGATACCTACCAATGCTGCGGCAGCTATTCCGAGGAACATCACAAGGAAGAAAGCACCACTTTGCACAAACGCGACAAATCCGGCTGCCAGCGGGGATAGATCAGGGTTAGAAACCCAATTACTTACCGTCCATGCGTTTTCGGTGAAGATAGTTTCTGAAGGGGAAGTCGCCATGCCCCAGAGATAAGCCCCTACAGCGAAAAAAGCGACGTAGCCGAGGTCAAGCAGCCCAGCAAACCCGACAACGATGTTTAAGCCCAGCGCCAGCCCTGCAAAGATTGAGATTTGAACGGCAAGCTCCAGATAGGGCGGATTTGAGATACCCACTACGGGCATCACAACAACAAACATGATTATGAGCAGGGCGATTTTAGCGATGCGCGGCATGTTGAGCGAAGCTACGATCAGCGGGCTAATCAAAAAGATCGGGGCAACAATCAACGACGTTAGCGGGTACCACATGCTGCTACGGTCGAGCAGAAATACCAGTAAGACCGCAACGGCAAGATAAATGATAGCGACAGCGATACCTACGGCAGGGCGGTTAAGAACATCACGCCATCCAGTTTTTGCAGGGGCAGTTGCAGTGACAGTTGTCATATCCCCTATCCTACACTTTCTCGTCCACGCGTTCGCCAAGCAAACCGCTGGGTCGGAAAATTAGCACGGCAATCAGTATGCCAAAAGTGATGATATCGGTATAACGGATCCCGATTGCCGGGAAGTACGGAAGCAAGCCATTTAAGAAAGACTCGATCATGCCAATGAGCAATCCACCGAGCAGCGCGCCAGTGATATTGCCGATACCGCCTAGAACCGCCGCAGTAAAAGCCTTTAAGCCGGGCACAAACCCAATGTACGGCGTAACATTCCCTACATTCAGGCCAAATAATGCGCCCGCAGCACCACCAAATGCGCCACCAATGAAAAAGGTGAGCGATATCATCAGGTTTACGGGAATACCCATCAACCCTGCTGTTGACTGATCCATCGAAATCGCGCGGATACCGCGTCCCGCTTTCGTGCCATTAACGAAATAATTTAAGGCAAGAAGCATGATGATAGCGGCGACTACGATAATGATTGAAGTGACACGAACACGTACTTCGTTGGTACCTATAACCACGGGAATGGGGTTCTGAAAGAACGCAATGTTTCGCGTTGGATAGGTCAGGTTAAAGTCGTTGATTGTGATGGAAGCCATCGCGCGCACAACGTCCTGCAAAATGAAGGAGATACCAATTGCAGTAATTAGTGGTACCAGGCGCGGAGCGTTTCTAAGAGGCTTATAGGCAACACGTTCTATGAGAACCGCTAATAAGCCGCTGGCAATCGCGGAAACGAGAACGGTTGCAATTACGAGAACAATAGGGTTCCAGTCATTTATCACCCCCGCAGAAGCGAGAAAGTTCATGAAGGCAAAGCCAATGACGGAGCCAAACATAAAAATTTCGCTGTGCGCAAAATTGATAAATTTCAATACGCCGTAAACAAGCGTGTAGCCCAGCGCAATCATCGCATAAACAAAGCCAATGCTGATGCCGCTGATGATCATGCCTGGAAGCTGGCGACTGATCTGATCAGACAATATGATGTTGGGGCGTGGCTCAGGGATAATCAGCGCTACTAGATAGGCTATGATTGTTAGTAGTAAAGTCGCGCCTAAAATGAAGACGAAAATTTGCCCGATTGGAAAAACGATAAAACGGTAAAAGCCCGTATGCGAAAATCGTTGCCAGGCTTCGGATTGGGTTAGCGGGTCAAGAAACCCGCCGCGCCGAGGGTTCAGCGATTCAGAAGTCATACATCGTACTCCGAGCCGATAAAAAAGAAGCGGCGGGCTGCATACCAATCAAGGTTTGATTAGCACACAGCCACGCCGCAAAGATCAGCCAAATAGGCTACGAGGCCGGGGTTGCTTCCGGCGTCGCTTCAAGCATAGCAGCCGCGGTCAACGGCGACGGAATTTCAAGCGTCGCGATGATCGAGTTGTTGCTCCATTCAGCGGGATCGCCGGACACAACTTCAATCACATAGTACAGACCGATTTCAGGATCGCCGTTGGCATCGAATGTGATGTTACCGGTGAGACCTTCGTAACCGGAGGTAGCGCGAACAGCAGCGGCCACATCGGCACGGCTGGGCAGACCACCAGTGGATTCAATCGCTGCCTGAATTGCCTCGAGCGCGATTGCGGTCGAGTCATAGGACTGTGCGGCGAAAGGCTGGGGTGCTTCACCAAAAGCTGCGGTGTAGTCTTCAATGAACTGCGCGGCATTCGGGTAAATGCTGGCAGGGCCTGCAACTGTCGTATAGAGCGTGCCAACAGCGGCATCACCTGCGATAGCGGCAAATTCGGTGCTGTCGGTGCCATCCGGACCCATGAACAGGCCTTCGTAACCCGCAGCGCGTGCCTGCGCAAGGAATGCGCCGGTCTGGCTGTAAATGCCACCGAAGTAAATCAGTTCAGGTGCCTGCGCCAGGTTTGGCTGGACAATGGCATCAAAGTTCGATACTTCTTCGGTGCCTTCGAAGCCCAGAACAGTAATACCCAGACGTTCTGCTTCCTGCTGGAAGTATTCAGCAACACCCTGACCATAGGCGGTGGTGTCGTGAAGCACGTATACCGAAGTAATACCAAGTTCAGAGGCATAATTCGCGCCAGTGGGGCCCTGAAGGTCGTCACGGCCGCAAACACGGTTCACCGTCGCGTAACCACGATCAGTAATTGCCGGGTTTGTGTTGGCAGGCGAAACCATCACCAGATTGTTTTCGTTATAAACTTCGGACGACGGAATTGCCACGCCACTGTTCAGGTGACCAACGACTGCGAGAATGCTGGGATCGGCTACGATTTGCTGGGCGTTTGAAACACCAACTTCAGGAGTCGCCTGATCGTCGAAGGGTACATATTCAACTGTGTAACCCATCTCAACCAAAGGCATGCTCAGCTGCTCAACCGCCAAACGGACAGCATTGCTCATCGAAACACCCAATACAGACTGAGGTCCCGAAAGCGGGGTCTGGGACGCGATACGAATGACGTTATCGCCATCCTGGGCAGCTACTAGCGATACACTCAGTGCGGTCGCTAGTGCAGCCGAACTGAGAAGTGCAACTACTTTGTTCAGCTTCATATCCCTATCTCCAAAATTGTGTTAAGGCCAAGTTCAATATATCGCGCCTAGAAATTCATTACAAGTATTTCAAAAAAATTACTTTTTAAACTGTCAATAGTGCCAATTTTTTAAGGTTTTCCTCAGTTAAAATACCAGATTATGAAATAAATATATCCCGATAGTTTGAAAAATATAACGTTTGTCTTCAGCGAAATATAAATTTGCTGTTGTGCTAGCTTCACGCACAATATGCTCATGCCGATACGGTGTGATCTCTGGCAGCTACAGTAAGGAACAGGAATGTCTTCAACAATTCGTGGCGCTATTTTTGGCCTTGGGGCGGCTGCGATCTGGGGAGGGATGTATGTCGTCTCGGATATCGTGCTCCAGGTTATTCCCCCGTTTGCCCTACTGACCATACGCTTGCTCATTTCGATTCTGGTACTCGGGGCGATTTTGTCTATCATCCATCGCCCTCACCTACCCGCAAAGAAGGATATGCTGCCGGTACTGCTGGTCGGGCTTCTAGGCTTTGGCGTTAGCGTAGGCGCACAATTTGTAGGTACCGACCGCTCTACCGCGATCAACGGCGCATTGATCACTTCTGCCTCACCAGCGTTCATTCTATTGTTTGCTGCCATCATTCTGCATGAGCGCCTAACCCTGATGCGGGTTCTTGCTGTCGGGCTTGCGACTTTGGGGGTATTGGTCATCATCAATCCGGTAAACGCCGATTTTTCTTCAGACACCTTCTTTGGTGATGTGATGTTAGCAGTTGCGGCTATCACATGGGGGCTTTATTCGGTGATGGTGCGGAAATTAGGTTCGCGCGTTGATACTCTGACGTTCTCGTTCCTCGCCCCGGTTGGCGGCCTATTGTTGGCAATCCCGGCTGGCGCAATTGAGCTTACACAGCGCCCCGTTGGTGAAATCAACTTCGCTGTCATTCCCGGTATTCTGTATCTCGGCGTGATCTCTACCGCTGCCGCCATGTGGATGTGGAATCGGGCATTCGTACTGGTGGAGGCTTCAACTGCGTCGCTATTCTTCTTTGCGCAGCCGTTGGTTGGCGCGGTACTCGGTGTATTGATTCTGAATCAGGCATTTACCACTAATCTTTGGATTGGCGGAGCAATGATAGCTGTGGGCGTTCTCCTCTCGCTGATCCAGCGAAAGCCAGCATCAAGCAGGCTGATACCGGAAGATGCGGAGAGTGCTCAAGAAATCGGATCGCGGGTATAGCATATACAAACACCAGAAACGCCCCTGTAGAACAACGTTGGGCGTTCGTTTTGTGTGGCGTTAAGCGGGCAAGTGTTTTATCGCCTTTCACGGGAATAAAAGCGGCAAGCTAATTTTTCAGCAAGTTGTCTCTTTTTTCTGTAAATGTCGTGACATCTCTATAATCAACGCACAATCATCTTATCTGTAGCGACATTCCAGGCAAGACTATTCGGGGGCGTTTGTGGGACAGCGACTGCAAAACAAGGTAGCGATCATCACTGGCGCTGCAAGGGGAATTGGACGTGGTATTGCGCTCAAATTTGCCGAAGAAGGCGCAAAGGTTGGTGTTTTCGATCTGGATGAACTGGCATGTCTGGAAGTCGTGAACGAGATTGTCCTCAGCGGTGGTGAAGGGTTGGCGCTTGGCGGGGATGTAGCCAAGTATCAGGATGTTGAAGATGCTGTCGCCAGCCTTGCGCTGCGCTTCGGAACGGTAAATGTAGCCGTCAATAATGCGGCGATCATGCCATCCGGCAAGCTTCATGAAACATCGCTAGATGACTTTGAAGCATGTACTGCCGTAAATCTACGCGGCGCATACCTGATCAACCGCTCTGTGATACCTGGAATGATCAAAGCGGGGACAGGCTGTATCATCCACATGTCCAGCGTAACAGGTATTCGCGGTCTGCCGGGACTGGCTATTTACAGCGCGACCAAGGGGGCATTGATCTCGCTCACCCGCGCAATGTCTACAGACTATGCCCCGTTCGGTATCCGCGTAAACGCGATTGCGCCGGGAACGATTGCCTCGCCAATGCTGTATTCATTCGTGGAGAAACAAACCGATAAAGAGAAAATTCTTCGCCAATTCGATCAGATGCATCCGATTGGCCGGGTAGGTACGATCGCAGAGGTTGCAAACGTGGCAGTTTTTCTTGCATCCGATGAAGCCAGCTTTGTGACAGGATCGGTGTATGAGGTGGATGGCGGGTTATCGTCCAAGGGTGAGCAGCCGCAAGATTGAGGCCGAAAATGCAACTTTTTCGCTACATTGACAATTTAGGCAATCGCTCATGGGCGTTGTCGAATGAAAACAGCATTATGTCGTTGAAAGACTTCGATTTTGACGCATGGCTTGCAGGCACAACCGGGCGTGTAGATGAAGCAATTGAGGGATTAGCGACTCTGGCTGCCGCAGGAGAAACGGCACCGTTGCCATCAAACCTACTGCCCCCGATCATTTCTCAAGAAATCTGGGCAGCAGGAGTTACCTATGAGCGCAGCCGTGAAGCCCGCCAGGAAGAAGCGCAGGATGGCGGAGATATTTACGCCCGGGTCTATCGAGCCGAACGTCCGGAAATCTTCTTCAAAGCGCCGCCTCGTTATGTGGTCGGGCAAGGAAGCAGCGTTGGCATCCGTAAAGATGCAACCTGGAACGTTCCTGAACCCGAATTGGGCGTGGTACTAAACCCGGCGCTGGAAACAGTGGGCTTCGTCATTGGCAACGATATGAGCAGCCGGGATATTGAGGGTGAGAATCCACTCTATTTGCCTCAGGCAAAAATCTATGCGGACGCCTGCGCGATTGGGCCAGGCATCCTACTTTCCAGCAGCATTTCATACCCGCGTACAACCATCCAACTTGAGATTATCCGGGACAACGAAACCTTCTTCCAAGGGGAAACGCACACAGACCGGATTCGACGCTCTCTCGTTGAGCTGACAGGTTATCTTGGTCGCAGTATGACTTTTCCGGCAGGACTGGTGTTTCTAACCGGCACGGGTATCATTCCACCCGGTGAATTCACTTTGCTCAAAGACGATGTGGTATCCATAACCATCGAAGGCATAGGCACATTAACTAATCCGGTAAAAGAGGTCTAGATAAGAGATAGCTAAGGGTGGCTTGCTTTGATCATTACAGCAATTGAGTCTCTACAGTGGGCTGAATTTCCACGTATGCTTGTTGTCCGTGTGCACACTGACGAAGGCATTATTGGCTGCGGCGAAACGGTAGACAAAATTCCGGGAGCAAAAGGCGCACTTCACGGCACAATTGCCCCCCTTGTGCTCGGTCAGAACCCGCTGGATATTGAAGGCCTGTGGCGTTTCGTCATGGACAACATCATGTATCACGGGTATGCAGGGGCGGAAACGCGCGCGCTTTCTGCCGTTGAAATCGCCTTATGGGATATTCTCGGCAAAAAATACAACATTCCTCTCTATCAACTTCTTGGCGGTAAAACCCGTTCACGCGTCCCCACATACAATACCTGCATCGGCTTTGGCAGCGTACAAGATTATGCCGCGTGGCAACCAGAAAGAGACGCAGGCGAGCTGGCAAAGAGTTTACTTGCTGACGGTATCCACGCTTTGAAGATCTGGCCGTTTGACCGGTTCAGTGAAAACAGTTTCGGGCAGTACATCCATCCCCGCGAGGTTGAAGCAGGGCTACAGCCGATTCGACAGATACGCGATGCCGTTGGCGAGGATATGGAAATCGGGATTGAGTGCCATTTCCGCTGGAATCGCGCAAGCATTGAGCGAATTGCGCGGGCGTTGGAGCCTTATAACATTCTATTCCTTGAAGATGTGATTCCAGCCGTTTACCCCGACGAAATCAAGTTATTCGCCAGCCGCACCACAATCCCAGTTGTCGGATCGGAAACCTTATTTACACGCTGGCAACTTCGCGAATGGCTGGAAAAGCATGTGTCCCAGATTGTGATGACCGATCCATTGTGGACAGGTGGCATTTCAGAGACGGTGAAGATCGCCACACTGGCAGAAACGTACGGTGTTCCGCTGGTGCTACATAATATCTCTGGCCCATTTTGCCATGCAGCATGTATGCATCTGGGAGCGCATATTCCAAATTTGTTCTTTGTGGAGTCGGTACGCGCACTCTACAAGTCTTATTTCAGCGTCATCGGGGATTTTATGCCCCGGGTAACTGATGGAACGATGGACGTTCCGGAAGGCGCCGGGCTAGGTGTGAGTTTACGTCCGGAAATGCTTGTACGTGAAGATCTGACCCGCGAAATTACTGAAGGTGAAGGCCGAGCAAAAGGTCGTCGGGCGATGGGCGACCACTGGTCGGTTGAGGAGATACGTTAGTGAACCAAGCTGCATCAGGGCGAGTTTTAGCCTTACCCTGATGCAATATAGATACTGTTAACGGACGCCCAGCAGTACCTCAATTGTCAGTTGATCCAGACGCTCATAGGCTAGACCTTTTTTGCCAATGCCCACACGATCAAAATCCGTCGAGCGCAGTTTTGCGACAGCTTCGGCGCTGTACCGTTTCAGGTAATCATAGGCACCATCGTCAGCGTGAACTTCAGCCAGAAGTGCCTGAATTTCGGAATCAGCGTTAAAGCGC
This sequence comes from uncultured Pleurocapsa sp., assembly GCA_964493565.1. GTDB lineage: Bacteria > Chloroflexota > Anaerolineae > Aggregatilineales > Phototrophicaceae > Flexifilum. Next base: position 10,261 of record CAZBPB010000085.1, read on the forward strand.
TGCGCTTTCTCTTTCAAAATCAGGTAAGTGCGCATGCAGCCACGCGCAAAATCCCTTACACCGCTGTAATCTTCAGTGCGATACGCGTGAGCGTCAAAATGACGACTTCCTGTATAGCCGACATCTTCGAGAAATTTCACAAGGAAGAAATTCTGCTTGATCATGGCCGCGCCAAAGCGAAAGTCTTGATCATAACGCCCGAAAAGCTGATCATTCAGGTCAATGTGGAATAACTTGCCAGCATCCCAAGCCTGTGCTACCGCATGCATGAAATTCAAGCCCGCCATATGCTCATGAGCAACTTCAGGGTTTACACCGACCATTTCCGGATGATCGAGCGTGGCGATAAACCCGAGCATGGCGCCAGTCGTCGGCAAATACAGGTCGCTACGCGGTTCATTAGGCTTGGCTTCTAACGCAATACGAAGATCATATTTCTGGCTGATCACGTATTCGCTGAAAAAGTTGATGGCATCCCGATAACGCTTCACTGCATCGGCGGCATTTTTACTAGAATCGGTTTCGGTTCCTTCTCGCCCGCCCCAGAACACAAATACTTTTGCGCCAAGATCCACGCCAATATCTATCGTCTTGAGCACTTTTTGATAAGCGTAGGCGCGCACACGGGGATCGTTTGAAGTGAAAGCGCCATCCTTGAAAATCGGATCAGTAAAAAGATTTGTGGTCGCCATCGGCATTTTTAAGCCAGTGGCACTTAGCGCAGCCTTGAACTCGCTGATGATCTGGCGTTCTTCGTCTGGCGTTGCGTCAATCGGGATCAAATCATTATCGTGATAGTTCACCCCATAGGCGCCGACTTCAGCCAGCAGATACACAATTTCTACCGGGCTAATCACCTCTCGCACCGGCCCGCCAAATGGGTCACGACCAATGTTACCAACTGTCCACAGCCCAAATGTAAATCGATCTTCAGGTTTTGGAGCATAATCAGCCATTTTCAAGAATCCTCTCAGTATGCAAGCTATTTTTGGAAGTACAGCGCATGAATTGTAACGTACTTTCTATGGGTATTTACATAATCATTGATAATCAATTATTTGCAATCACGGGACGTCAAGTTATAATTTTGCGAGTTTGTAATTTTCCTATGTAATATAGTCATCTTATTTACCTCTTCGGTTTGGTCTCAGGCGAGCGCTCGCGAGGGTCAGGCTCGGGACGTTGTTTGCTTATAGTAGTTAAGTTTAAGGGAGTTTTGTTATGCGTAAGTTTTCACGGTTATTAGCAGTAGTTCTTCTTGTTATAGGTGTTGTTGTTGTCGGTATCGGCGTAGTCGGGGCACAAGACGATGGCCTGAACTTTGCAATCGTCAGCCATGGCGGCGCCGGGAACCCCTTCTGGATTACGGTTATTAAGGGTATGGAAGATGCCTGTGCCCTACTC
>CAZBPB010000086.1:0-2095 GCA_964493565.1 uncultured Pleurocapsa sp.
GTTGGCACTCGCTTTTTGTTGTCCCTCGGCTTAGGACTAATATATAAGGGCGGTTTGTAAGCCGCCCTAAATCAGGTTAACGTACCGAATAACAGCTTTCCTTAGCTCGTTGTTGATCCACTATTTCCGAGAAGCTGGTCAAAGTCAAAGCTGCTTATGACCGGCGGTTGGGGCGGCGTGGGCGTAGATGCAGACGCTGGTTTTGACACCGGTGCAGGCGTAGGTTCTGGTTCTAGCGTCGGATCGGGCGTGGGAACGGGCGGCAATCCCTGTCCTGCGGCTTGCATTGCCATCATAAAGCGGCTGGCAAGCGAGGTCAACTCCATCGGCAGCACATATTTGGTAGAAGGAGAATTGCCCAGACTACGCAGCGCATCCAGATATTGTATCATCATCGTGTTTTCGTCGAGCCGGCGCGCCTGTGTCGTCAGCGCTTCTAAACCGGCAGCGCGGCCTTGCTGCAGCAGCAGTTGCGATTGGCGATCACCTTCAGCGCGCAAAATCGAAGACTGCTTTTCACCCTCAGCGCGCAAAATCGCCGATTGTTTCTCGCCTTCTGCCACCATGATCGCGGCGGTACGTTCACCTTCAGCTTTCGTCACCATCGCGCGGCGTTCGCGTTCGGCGCTCATCTGCCGGTTCATCGCTTCCTTCACACTCGGCGGCGGCTCCACCTCTCGAATTTCTACGCGGGTAATTTTCACACCCCAGCGTTCGGTCACTTCGTCCAGCTTCACCCGCAGCACATCATTGATCTGCTCGCGTTTCGCCAGCACATCATCCAGTTCAATATCGCCGATCACCGCGCGCAGCGTCGTCGCCGCAATATTCAGCGAAGCCTGTACCACGTTTTCAACTTCCAGCACCGCCAGCTTGGGATTGACCATACGGTAGTACACCAGAAAGTCCACATCAATCGCAGTGTTGTCTTTCGAGATCGCCGTCTGACGCGGAATTTCCAGAAAACGCTCGCGCAAGTCCACTTTTCGCGCCGATTCAATGAACGGGATCAGCAGCGTCAAACCGGGGCCACGCGTTCCCGCATATTTACCCAGACGGAACACGACCAGACGATCATATTCTGTCAGCACCTTTACTGACGAGAAGAAAATAAACGCTAGAAAAACCAGAACGATAATGACCAGAATTGCTTCCACAGTTATTGTTGCCTCCCCACACTAGATCTCAGCAGCACGATGCTTGTGCTTTTCAGGTTCAACGAACAGCACAAGCCCGTTCTGTTCAACGACTACAATTGCCTGTCCCACGTCAATTGGCGTGGCACTTCGCGCAGACCATGTTTCGCCACGAACGCGCACCGTCCCTACCAGATCGAGCTTGCTCTGCACATAACCCTGTTCGCCAATGAGCGGCACATCATCCAGCATCGCCGGTTTCAAATCGCGCGTGTTGATTGCCGCTTCCAGAATGAAGCGGTGATACAGAAACGAGCTAAACGTCACTACAGCGATCACCGCCAGCGAAACCGAAGTGTCTTGAAACAGGACAAAACTTGCGATAACTTGCAGAATTAGCCCGCCGTACATGAATGGGCGCGCCCGTTTTACAAAAAACGGTACCACGTGATACAGCAGCGCGCCGACCACAATGATCACTACCGCCGCCCAGTTCGTAGACACATTACCGAGCAGAAACAACACCCCGATGGACAAGATCAATGCCGCCACTTCCAGTACACCGGTACCGGGAGTAGCAACCGCTACTGCCGCAAACCACAGGCTTGCCATCAGCAGGATGTACAGAATGTTCGGATCAGACAGAAACGAGAGTTCTGCCATGCTGCCACCTTTCACATACTAACTCGTCCATTATAGTGCATTCTTCGGGTAATTCGCCCCCTATAAACGTGGGGGTACGGGTCAAACCAGCGCGTCTTTTCGCATTTTGGGGCGCAGCGCACGGATTTTGTTTTTACTTTGTGGTGAACTCTCATATAATGGTTAACATTATCTGTTAATCCTTGGCAGTTAGTCTTTTCAGGGTCAATGATTTCAACCGAACATTTAACGGATACCCGCGTGAAGACAACTTCCCGCAGCCACACCGATTACTTGAATTTACGTGTAAACGGCGA
>CAZBPB010000086.1:2105-2455 GCA_964493565.1 uncultured Pleurocapsa sp.
CTTTGAACTGCTGGCTTCCATTGGCGCTACCCCCGAAGGCGGCATTGATCGCGTTGCCCTATCCAATGGTGATTTGCAGGCTCGTCTCTGGCTAGCAGACCGTATTGAAGAGATCGGGATGCGGTTGCACGACGATGACGCAGCCAATCTGGGCGGCATATACCCCTCCGATAACCCGGAGGCCAAGACGCTGTTATTCGGCTCGCATCTGGATAGCGTGCCAGACGGCGGGCGCTTTGATGGCGCGGTGGGCATTGTGGCGGCGTTAGAGTGCCTGCGTATTTTCAAAGAAAACGATGTTCGACTGCCGGTACACCTTGAACTGATTGACTTCACTGATGATGAAGGCA
>CAZBPB010000086.1:2465-4287 GCA_964493565.1 uncultured Pleurocapsa sp.
TTCGGCGCGCGCGCGCTGGCAGGAACACTGCCCGCTGAAGTGACCAATGAAATGCGTACCGACAACGCTTCATTCCGCGCCGCGCTAAGCCGCGTCGGGCTGTCGCTGCGCGAGGTTCCTAATGCGCGACGTAACCCCGAAACGATTGCCGGATACATTGAACTGCATATCGAACACGGTACGCGTCTTGAAAATGCCGATGTCATTATCGGCGTGGTCAGCGGCATTGTCGGTCGTACCACTTACGAAGTGGTCTTTCATGGTCAGGCCGGTCATTCCGGCACCACCGACATGTATAAGCGCCGGGACGCGCTGCGCGGGGCAGCACAGTTTATCGTTCGCGCCCATGACATGGTACGCGCGCGTTACGGTGATGGCATTTTCAACTGCGGTAACATTCAGGTAGAACCCGGCAAATACAACATCATTCCCAGCAAAGCCCGTCTGATTGTAGAATGTCGCCACCTTAGCGAAACCTTGATGGGCGAAATGGAACTCGCGATGATTCAGATTGCTCGCGAGTGCGCCGCTTCTCACGGTCTTACTGTTGATGTTCAACCTAAAATACATATGCCAGCCGCCACTATGGCGGCTGGTTTCATACAGGCAATTGAAGACTCCTGCGACACGCTCGGCCTTTCCTACATGCAGTTGGCAAGCTACGCCGGTCATGCTGCGCAGGCGCTCAGCCAGATTGCGCCCTGTGGCATGTTGTTCATTCCCTCACTCAGCGGCATCGGGCATTCCCCTGCGGAATTTACGCCATGGGAAGATGTTGTTGAGGGCGCAAATGTGCTGCTGCAGACCATTTTGCGGCTGGCATACGCATAAAGCAGCAACAACATTAGTAAAAGATGAGAGACTGTAGAACCTGTCATTTCGGGCTGTTGTTGAACGACGTTTCGATAGATGGATGAAACAATCGTCCTTAATTTCGCCTATGGAGGGAACGTCATGAAATACCTGCTGATCATCTACTCCGATCCCACGCACGAAACTACTCCCGAAGAAATGGCCGCTTATTACGCCTATAGCTCAAAGTTTGGCGACAAGGTGCTTGGCGGTGAAGGCCTTGAAATGCCAGATACCGCCACGACGGTACGCGTTCAGAACGGACAAACGCTAACTACTGACGGCCCCTATATCGAAACCAAGGAAGTGCTTGGCGGCTACTATCTGGTTGATGCTGATAATCTTGATGAAGCAATCGAAATGGCGGCGGCCATTCCCGGCGCGTCTTATGGCGCCGTCGAAGTTCGCCCAGTGATGAAGTACGACTAAAGATCATCTGGATACGCCGGTCATGGGCGGGCTTTTTGCCTGCCCTATCATCCCCACATGGATGGCTTCATCAAGTGTTTTGATCCTGTACGAGACGATTGAATGAGCGAAGCCCACAGGCTCATCGAAGCCGTTTTCCGTGAAGAGCATGGTCGGGTGCTGGCGGCGCTGATCAGCTATCTGGGTGATTTCGACCTTGCTGAAGACGCGCTTCAGGATGCCTGCGTGCTGGCGTTGAAACAATGGCGTGATGGGGGTATTCCGGATAATCCCGGCGCGTGGCTGACGGTTGTTGCCAGACGCCGCGCAGTAGATCGCAAACGCCGCGACTTAACCGCGCAGCGCAAACAGAGCGTACTTGCTGCAGACCTGATCACTTCGTTCTCTGGAGAGGACGACATGAACGATGTGGATGATTTCCCCGACGAGCGACTCAAGCTGATGTTTACCTGCTGCCATCCGGCGCTGGCGCTTGACGCGCAGGTTGCGCTCACGTTACGAACGCTTGGCGGCTTAAGTACCGAAGAGGTCGCCAGCGCCT
>CAZBPB010000086.1:4297-11631 GCA_964493565.1 uncultured Pleurocapsa sp.
TCCCGTCCCCACAATGGCCCAGCGCCTCGCCCGCGCAAGGCAAAAGATTCGCGCCGCGAACATCCCCTATCGTATTCCGCCCACCAATTTACTCCCGAAGCGCCTTGATGCGCTGCTGGCAACGCTCTATTTGATCTTCAATGAGGGCTACGTAGCAACGCGGGGTGAAGCCTTGATCCGGCAGGAATTGTGTACTGAGGCGATCCGCTTGTGCCGGATCGTAGTGGATTTGCTGCCGGAATACGACCCGATCAGCGCCGAGCCGCGCGGCTTACTGGCGTTGATGCTGCTGCACGATTCGCGCCGTCCCGCGCGAATTGACGAGTCCGGCGCGCTGGTACTGCTTGAAGAACAGGATCGTTCTCTGTGGAATCAAGCGTGCATCAAAGAAGGTTTGGCGCTTCTAAATTCTGCTCTGGCGCTTCATGCGCCCGGCGTATATCAAATACAGGCGGCAGTTAGCGCGCTTCATTGTGAAGCATCGTCCCCGGCTGAAACCGACTGGCGCGAGATCGCCGCGCTATATCAAGTGCTGCTCAAATATTCGCCTTCCCCTGTCGTTGCCATCAATCGCGCGGTGGCGGTAGGCATGGCTTACGGATACCGGGAAGGGTTGCGTATTTTGCTGCGATTTGGCAGCGAATTGGACGATTACTACCCTTATCACGCTGCTCGCGCTGACCTATTGAGGCGTACCGGTGAAACCGAAGCCGCTGCCGATGCTTATGCCCGCGCGCTTGCCCTGTGCGGCAACGCCCTCGAACGCGCCTATTTTGAGCGCCGGATTCAGGAATTGATGCTGTAAAAGCATTCGGGCAAGCGCAGCCCCGCGCTATATTAGCTTTACATTTAACAAAAGAACTCTGTATGATGATGTATTACTTTAGTTAAGCATTTTTTACTGGATTTTCGTAATGTGCGCCCTCCAACTACAAATCAATGAGGCGGCCATGCCGCCGCTGAATCCCGAAAATTACATCAATCGTGAATTGAGTTGGGTTGAATTCAATTACCGGGTGCTGGCACAGGCCAAAGATGAGCGACTTCCCCTGCTGGAACGCATTAAGTTTCTGGCAATTGTTAGCAGCAATACCGATGAATTTTTCATGGTACGGGTGGCTGCAATCCACCAGAAGCTCAAATCAGGATCAACCACAACACGTCCCGATGGCTACAACTCACATATTCTGCTGGTGCTGCTTCGCGAAAAAGTCGGCGCGATGATGCACGAACAGCGCAGCCTGATGCGTGAATTATTGGCGCAGCTTAATGAGGAAGGGGTCACTATCCCGGCTGTTTCAGAGCTTGGCAAACTAGAACGCGCCGCCCTAAAACAATACTTCACCGAAGAAATCTACCCGATTTTGACACCGCTGGCTGTGGATCATGCGCGTCCATTCCCGTTTATTAGCAATTTGAGCCTGAACCTTGCCGTCGTGCTGCGTCATGCCAACGACGACAGCGGCGATCTGGACTTTGTACGCATCAAGATTCCGGAAGGCATTTCGCGGCTGATCAACCTGTATGATGTTGTACGCAAGTATGGCGCCGAATCCATTCAACCAGATTTATCCAGCTTTGTTCCCCCGCAAAATGTTTCTTTTGTGTGGATTGAAGATGTAATTCGCGAAAACCTCTCGCTGTTGTTTCCGGGTATGAAAGTGGTAGATGCCGCCCCATTTCGCATCACCCGCAACGCTGATATTGACTATGAGCATGAGTTAGAAGATATCAATGGTGACGGGCGAGTAGATATTCGCGAGTTTGTTGAAGAAAGCGTGCGCGAACGGCGCTTCGGTTCAGTCGTGCGCCTTTCAATGCCCGAAAACTCTAGCGAACGCATCGTAGATACGCTGGTGAAATCTCTCAAAATTGATCCACGGCGTGATCTCTATTTTGTGAATGGCGCATTAGGCGGCGCCAGCCTGTTTGAGGTAGCGGCAGTGGATCGGCCTGACCTGAAATATCCGAGCTATGTGCCGCGCCAGCCCGTTGATGCTGAAGAAAATATCTTTGACGCCATCTCCCGGCATGACATCCTGCTGCACCATCCCTATGACTCATTCCTACCTGTAGAGAATTTCTTCCACACCGCCGCCCATGACCCGGATGTTCTAGGGATTAAAGCCACGCTGTACCGCGTCGGGCGAAACTCGCCAATTGTGCAATCGCTGTTAGAAGCGCGGGAAAATAATAAGCAGGTCGCGGTGCTGGTTGAACTGAAAGCCCGTTTTGACGAGGATAACAATCTGCAATGGGCAAAGGCGCTGGAAGATGCCGGAGTTCACGTAACTTTTGGCGTTGAAGAACTCCCTGTCAAAACACATGCCAAAATCGCCCTTGTGGTACGCCGCGAAGGCGATAACGTCAGCCGCTACGTACATATCGGTACCGGAAACTACAACAGCAGTACAGCACGTCTGTATACTGATCTCAGCTTACTGACCTGCCACCGCGAAATCGCGCAGGATGCCACCCGCCTGTTTAACCGCCTGACCGGCTACGCCCCGGATACAACCTATAAACGCCTGCTGGTTGCGCCGGAATACCTGCTGCCGGGGCTGCTTGAACTCATTGACAACGAAATTGCCGCCGCCCGCTCAGGCAAACCGGCGCACATGATGTTCAAGATGAACCAGCTTGAAGAAGATGTGATGATTCGCAAGCTTTATGAAGCCTCGCAGGCAGGGGTAGAAATTGATTTGCTAGTGCGCGGCTTATGCTGCCTGCGCCCCGGCGTTCCCGGCATCAGTGAGACGATCCGCGTCAAAAGTATTGTTGGTCGTTACCTTGAACACAGCCGTATCTACTATTTCCAGAACGCCCCGCCAGACAAACGCCTGTATATGGGCAGTGCCGACCTGATGCGTCGCAACCTGTACAATCGCGTTGAGGTGGTGTTTCCTGTGATTGACGAGCGTATCCGGCATCAGGTGATGCGGATACTGCGCACCTCTCTTGCCGATAACACCAATGCGTGGGAGCAGCTTCCAGATGACACCTATCGCCGAATCGAAGCCGCGCCAGATGAATCGATCATTGACAGTCAGTACGAATTTATGCGCGACTCGTTTGGCGTTGATTGGGAATGATCATCTGTAACAAAGATGGCGCAAGATATTGCACGCTAAATAGTTCTGCAAACACGCGCTACTGGCGTTTATCCCGGCGCAGCATCACGCTGACCACATTTTCATCTTCATGCGAAGCGAAAATCGCAATCGAATACGGGGCATTCTCAGGCTCATAATAAAACGCCGCGCGGGGTTTCTGTCCTGGACGCATCATCGGCACGAAATGGCGCTCGCCATATGCTGCCTCGAAATCTTTCATCGAAAGTGGCATTTCGCCGCTCAACGTTAATTCTACCGTGTACGGTGTATCGGCTGCGCCGCCGGGAGAGATTGCAGCTTCGCTGAAGGCTATATCTTCCGGTTTTACGGTCATAGCTGAGTGTGCGCCACCCGTCTTTTCAACAGCGCCGATGGTCTTTGCAGCATCAGCCGTACTAACATCTTCCCGTGTTAGCTGTGCAACGAGGTTTTTAATCGTCTGATTCATGATTCCGCCAGTTTAAGGCATGTTTTCCAGTTCAGCTTTCAAGAGAATGCGCGCTTTTACAGAATCGCCCACGCGGTGCGCGTCTGTCTCTTCCGGAAGGTTGTGGTAGGCATCGAAAGCCCGCTGCCGGCGTTCTTGCGCGCGCTGTAGGCGCTTCTGGTTGGCGGGAATATCGTTTTTAGCCAGCGCCTTTTCCGCTGCGTCCAATTCCTTATCTGCATTTGTCAGTTCAGTGAGGGTATTCTCGCGGTGCTTGGCATCCACACCGTAAACGCTTTGATACCAGCCGTTGGCAACCAGCGCCTCCATACTATCCGGCGCATACTTTACATTCACCGCTTCGGCGGCAATATCCAGCGGAATGCCCATCATTTTTGAGATTTTTGCTGCGTCTTTACCCTGTCCTGCCAGCATACGCGCCATGCTAAACCACTGTTCGGCGTGGCGTGCTTCATGATAGATGGTGTCGGCAGCATCCGCATATTCTTCGAGCGTGATCGTTTCACGCTCAAATGCTGGTTTGCCAATCTCAATTTTCCACGGTTCAAAGTCAAACTGACCGAGTAGATCCGGCAAATCCTTTACCTCATGATCACATTCCGGCACTTTTGAGGCTTCTAGCAGTTCATTAACCTTATCCATCAACTGCTCGGCGCGAGCGTCGGCGCTGCCAAGGTCTTCCCACTCATTCAACTGCTCAACGGCAAAATCAGCAAAATCTTCTTCGTGTTCATCAACGTCCAACCCCTGCGCAAAGATCGCCGGAAGCGTGCGCGGGCCAGCCATACCATCTACTGCCAGACCAACCGCCAGCTGGTAATTGGCAACCGCCTGCACCATCTCGCCATCCGCTTTGCCGGTTTTGGTGGTACCCAATGCTTCCTGAATTTGCTCGATGATGTGCGAGGGATAATCTTTCTTGCGAATTTCGTAATAGGAGATCGCTTTTACCATCTGCGCCTGCGTAAGTGGCCCATCGTTGACCACTCCGCCGGTCTCGCCGCCTACAGGAACGGTCATTTCATCAAGCACGACCGGATTCTCAGACTCGGTTTCAGTGCCTTCATGTTCATCAACCGGAACTTCAACCTCGTCAATCTCAATTTCGCGCTGGATCAACATACGCTGTAAGGCTTTATTACCGATCAGGTTCTGTAAACCCAGAATCGGCGATTGCTTGTTATGCGCAGCATCCGGCGCAGCGGTTTGCTGCACTACAGGCGCCGATGTTTCTTCCTGATAACTACGCGCAAAGCGTCGTCTTGGCATGGGTACCTCGTCTGGTTTAGCCCATCATCGCCGAATGATATTCCAAAGTATAATCCGATTTTTAGAATCTGGCTGAGAGTACAGTACGTTTTTTATGATCCCTGCCACCTGTTCAGATCAACAAACTGCAACCAGTCGGGCTATTTTCCCGTATAATTAGAAGTAACTTCGTCGAAGAATCAGGATATGTAAATATGCGTTTTCGCCGAACTGCCGCGCCATGGCTGATCATCATGGGGGCGGCGCTGGCTATCGCTTTGCTCTCCGGCACAGCCCAACCGCTGGTCGCCGTAACTTTGATTGCCCTATTCGGGGCAGCCGTCGCGCTGTCTATGGTCAATGCCGGGCCTTCGCGCCTGCTGGGGCAGTCACGTTCATCCATTGCATCTGCCCGCATGAGCGGTGACGCTCGCGAAGCATCCGCACGCGCGCGCCGGGGCGGAAGCCTGATCAGCCCGGATATGACCTTGCTGGATATCGGTCTGATCGCGGTACAAACTGGCGATGCCGGAATGAACATGCGCCGTACCCGTGACGTAACAATGGACGATGACGGCGTTCGCCCCTTCATCACCCTGAATGTGCTGCCTGCTGCCGCAGAACGTCGCGCGCTGGTGCGCTTTGAGCTGCGTGACGGGATGGGCAAAGTGCGCTACGTTCATGAAATGCGTCCGTATCTTCGCGCCGGTGATATGAACCTTCTGACTGATCATCAACTTCCGCTGTATGGCAATCCTGATAATATTGAACCCGGTGACTGGGATTTACGTGTCGCGATTGATGGAAGCACCGTTGCCGAACATGTATTTACGGTGTCGCCATCTCTTGAAGATCGCTTCGCACGCACACGCAGGCTGTCTACAGAGGGCGAAGCTCCCGCGAAAGCGCGCCTGAGCGACGTTGAAACTGATGCGCCGATGAGTCTGGAAGATTTATTACGTGGGCAAGTGGATACCAACGGGCAAAAACGCGCGGGTCGCTAACCGCCGCCGCGCCAGAGGCATAACAACCGGGCAGGCGCTGTTCGGAATCGCCCTAATTGCAGGGGTGCTCATCATAGCGCCTTTGTTGTTTAATGCGCTTTTGCTGATGATTCTGCTGCTTTTAAGCGGATGCTTTATGGTAGCTTTCGCGCAGTTGCAGTTTCATACGCGTTCGCAGCGTGGGCGATGGCTGAACCCGGTACGAGACATGACGATGAGAGAGATTTTGCGGCTGCTATGGCGGGGATTCAGCATGTTCATGAATATGACAGCTGATCTGGTATCTTCGCTTACAAATTCGCGTAACCCCCCTAGCACCCCGCCAGTGAGAAGCACGTCCCGCCCTGTACCTCCTGTGCGACCGGGTGCGCGTCGGCCTACCGAACCGGCGGCTGCGCCTGCCCCGATCAGCGATCAGGGAACATTACCCTCAGATAAAATATCGCGGCTTCCCAATGGTGAGTTAGCTTTTCAACACGCGCTGCAAGCCGGGCGCAGCGCAGGGCTGGACATTCATTCGCGGGTGCTTCCAGTGGATATCGGCTTGATGGTGTTTGTACATGGTGAGCGCAGCATCAGCCGTACCACGCCGCCGTCAGATAATGCCGGATACATTCAACCGTTCATCGTCTTACATTTGCTGCAGCGGGCTTCCGGCCGGGTACGCTTTGAAATCATTGATGCAGATGGACAGCGGCTGTTCGTTCACGAAGATTTTCAAGATCTGGATTTAGGCGCAAATTTGATCAGCCCTTCGGCAAGGCTGAAAATTCTGAACGCCCACAATTTCGATGGAGAATGGCGTCTGCTGGTCAGCGCAGATGGCGTTCCACTGGCGGCACACGGCTTTTCATGGCACGAAAGCCGAGAAACATTGCTGCGCCGTCACTTATCTGATGATGGGGAAATTCGTGTTGAAGCGCGGGAACATCTGGTCAACGATGATCCCTTTGAGCGGGTTACACTGGATGATCTGCTCTCGAATCAACTTCCGCCGGACGCCGCCCAACAGCGCACAGCGCGCCGCTAATTATTAGCCGACAAGCTGCAAGTAATTATTCACCGTCGTCAGCACATCATGCGGCGGGCAGGGCTTCAACAGCACCCCATCTGCCCCGATAGACTCCACGTAAGCAGGATCGTTCAATTTTGAATTGGCGCTGTGCATTATGACCGGCAGCGATTGGTAGCGGCTGTCTGCTTTCAACAGGCGGCATAGTTCGCCCCCGCTCATGCCCGGCATCATATCATCCAACAAAATCAGATCCGGAGAACAATCTTGTATCACGTTCAAGGCGGCATTCGCGTTAGCCGCTTCACAGGTTTCATGCCCGCCGCGCCGCAGCACGATCTGCAAAATATGCCGGAAACCATCTTCGTCATCTACGACAAGGATATTCGCCATACTCAAAACATCTCACTGATCACTGACAATACAGGGATTTAATTTTCATACTAGCATGAGTGTCGCGAAATTCACGTAAAGAATTAACCGAAAATAAACTTTGCAGCCTTCGCCAA
>CAZBPB010000087.1:0-7116 GCA_964493565.1 uncultured Pleurocapsa sp.
CTTCACGCAGTTTGCGCTGCGCAGGCGGCGCATCTTTTTCTGCCCCGGCATATACGCCAATGGCGGCGGCGGTACGGTTCAACGCTGACAGATTGAGCAGCATCAGCCGGAGTTTTTCTTTCAGCGCGGCTTCGTCAATGCCGTCTTGCGGTTTAGCTTCATGCACCGCCAGCCTGTTTTCGGTCAGGGTGCCAGTCTTGTCGAAGCATAGACAGGTGACGTTACCCATTGATTCGACAGCATTCACGCGCTGCACCAGCGTTTGCCTGCGGCTGATGGCAATGGCGCCGATGGTCAGCGAGATGGTTGCGGTCAATACCAGTCCTTGCGGCACGATGCTGGCGACGAACACCACCGCGCTCTGAAAATTGGTGAGGTTGACCAGCTCGCCCATCTGCCGGTAGCCTGCCACGAAAACCATGGGCGTACAGACGACCATGATGAAGATTGAGAGCTTAACGATCACGTTGATGCGAGCCTGCGTAGGCGTGAGAACATAGCGATACATCTTGGCGACGCTGGTCAGTTTATTGACGGTGCTGTTTTCACCAACAACCTGCGCCTGCATGATGCCGCTGCCCGCCACGCAGAAGGAGCCAGAGAACAGCTTATCGTTTGCATCTTTCAACACCGCATCGGATTCGCCAGTGAGCTGCGACTCATCCATCTCCAGCGAGTCGGATTCCAGCGCCACGCCATCCGCCACGATCTTATCGCCGGGTTCCAGCGGGAGAACATCGTCTTTGACCACTTCAAAGACGGAAATTTCCTGCGCGCGTCCATCACGAATCACTTTGACAAGCGGCGCTTGCATGGCCATCAGGCGGTCAAACTTACGCTTGGAGAACACTTCCTGTACGGTGCCGAAAGCGGCATTAGAGACGACCGCAAAACCCGCAAAAAAGACGGTGGAGTAATCGCCCATAAACAGCACGATGGAGAGCATGATGAGCATGGTGAGCGTAAAGACGTTGAACACGTTTTCGCGAACGATGTCCCAGTAAGAGCGCCCTACTTTGGGATGAAAGTTGTTGGTTTCGCCGCGCTTTACCCGTTCTGCGACTTCGGCAGCGGTAAGACCGGTCAGGTTATTTGGCGGGGAGTTTTTCACTTGAGGTACAGCAGATTCAAGGGTCAAGCGGGTTCTCCGGTAAGGCAGGTCAAGTATCGCTTATTGTAGCGAAAGGCACTGGTTTGGGAAAACCGATGTTTCAGCTAAGACCAATTTGCGCAGCGAATTTCATAGCCCTAGACGGGTGCGCAACCAATCCATACGGTCATAGCGAACGATAGGCGTGGACATGGCATGGGTATCGTGATAAGTGACGAGGCGGCGGCGGGATGGATCTGCCGCCAGATATTCGGCAATATAGGTTTCGGGGTCTACATATTGATCGGTTTCTGAAAACTGAAGCAGCAGGTTATAGGGCAAATGCCGGGAAAAGACGGTGATCGGGTCTATGGCAGCAAAGTTTCCGGTCATGGCTGTAAGATCGTCGCCAGTGACAGCGGTGCGATAGTTGAACCAGTCCATATAGCGGGCAGTTCCGGCGATAAACACGTAATTTTGAACGCGATCTTCAACCGCTGACATGCTGACGCCGTACATGCCGCCGAAATCGTGACCGACATAGGCGACACGTGCAGGATCGAGATCGGGCTGCGCGAGTAAAACATCTAGCGCGCGGCGAAGATTGATCACCTGCGTTACCGACGCATTGAAATCTTGCGTGCTATCACGGCGCATGAACCAGTGTTCAGGCGACCACATGGCATCTGGCAAAAGCGAGATAACGCCTTCCCGCGCCATAGCTACCGCTTCATTCAGAAATTCAATGCGATTGGCGGTTTCAGACTCATCCAGCCAATGCACGTACAAAATGGCGGCGAATGGGCCCTTTCCCGTCGGCATGACCAGATAGGCGCTGATCGGCTCACCATTCACCGGGCCAGGGAAGGTGATGTTGCGAACGGAGACGCCATCGCGATCTTCAACACCAATTTCAGTGATGACTGGCGCTGATTGGTCGTAAGCAAATAGACGGGCAAGATCTTCGGGAATCAAGGTCACTGTGCCTCATACTGGATTAACGAGTTATAGACAATACGCGGAGATATTTGTTTACGTTCAACCACACCCCCTCAATTCCCCCGTACAAGAGAGAGGATTAAGGGTGTGTATTCCCAACAAATCGAGAGCGATCAGGTGGGCTGGCTTTCAATCAACGGCGCGAGGCCGGGATAGTCTGGCGCATAACGCAGGGCGCGGAATACCGAGGTCGGGCTGAAATAGGAGGTGCCTTCAGGCATACTGCCAGTGAAACTGTTGACGTAATCCCACGCGAGATCGCCGGAAGGCGTGACTTCGATAAAGCGCCCACCGGTGCCGTTGACGATCAAAGTGTTGCCATTGGCAAGGCGCTGTACACTGGAAACGTAAGGTGCAAAGAAGCTTTCAGGCGGATCTGCAAGATATTCCCAGACGATCTGGCTGGCGGCGTAGGAACTGCCGACGCGGGCATAAGTGCCGTTTTCGAGCATTGGCGGGATAATTTCGAGCGTGGTTGAATAGCGGCGGCTTTCCTGCGTGTCATCACCATTGTTGAAAATGAGGATGTTACCCGCGCCGGGTAAACCGGGATCGATCCACTGGGCATCGTGCTGGTAGAACAGGGTTTGATCTTCGGATGTTCCGCCCTGATAGGCGACAGGATTGCCCCAACGGTAGAGCAAATCGCCGCCCATGCCGCTGTTACCGCCGATGCTGCCAGCCGCTTCGTCGGTGGTGGTGCTGTGATCAATCACCCAGATTTCGCTGAAATTGCGGGTACTGAGCATGATCTGATCCAACTGCGGGTTATAGTCAATCGAATTGATATGCTGCCAATCGCCTAGCTGCTGCTGCGGGCCAACATAGTTGATGTCAATGCGTTCAGGATGCTCAGAGATCACGCCGTAATTGGGGAGTTCGGGATCGGTATCTTGAATCAGATGATCCCACACCCGCCACATCCAGACAATTTCGTTGGTTTGCGGGTTGATTTCAGCGACGTGATCTGGCCAGACGGTATCCCCCTGGGGGACACGATCCGGGCGCATGCCTAAGGCCAGCGCCTCATCAGCCGTAATAACTTCCCACGCGACCAGCAGGATATTGCCATCGGGCATCGGCTCGATATCGTGATGCTGCTGGTAGGTATCGCCAGCGTAATCGTAAGCCCAGAGAAGATCGCCTTCCCAGGAATACTCCTTCAAGCCACCAGCGACGCCGCCGACCTGCCCGAACTGTGGCAGCATAGCTGAATTTGCGCCTGTTTGCACGAGCAGATTGCCGTTACCGAGCAGATACGGCTCTTGCGATGTGGAGACGTCGGCTTCCAGATTCCAGCTTTTCACCACCTGCCCGTTCAGGTCAATCAGGTAAATATGCTGGCTGATAAGCGGGGCAAACAGCGTGTAGCCCTCAAATACGGACTCTGTTTTGAGCTGTAACCCAGCCTGTTCCGTTTGGGTAGTTGGCGCGTTTGACCGGGCAACGATGCTGGACACGAGGAAGAGCAAGAGCATCGGGAAAATTGCAAGGATAGATTTACGTTTCATAGGCTAATCTGCCGCGACTTCAGGTTCAAGATGGGCCGTGTCAGAAGTGCAGCACACTCCTTTTATCAAAAACATGCGATAGGTCAAGAGCATTTATTACCATCGAAAATAGGGATTTGCAATATAACGGGGATGAGGCGTAGGAATATCGAATGACATAGGCGCAGAAAGTATTGTACTTTTCGGGAAATGGGTTGTTTTAGCAGCCCTGCGCCTGAAACAATACGTGGGAAATAGAAGCCGGTTTCAAACGCCATCCTGTTTCCCACGAAAACTTATTACACCTGAAATTCCCCGAAAAATGATTCTAGCATTTGATACTGGCACGCAATATAACCAAGATGCGGGGCTAAATATCCAACACATCCGATGCAGCCTGCGGTCACATCCGGGTTAGGCGACACAGCGCCATAGCCCAACCAGAACGGTCAAATTGTTTCTACCTACGCCTTAGCGGGTTTGCGCGTCAATCATCGGAATGGCGGTCATGGCGACGATGGCATCTACATCATCACCCGCTTGCAATACATGCACCGGCGCGCCGAGGCCGAGCAAGATGGGGCCGATGGTTTCGGCATTACCAAGACGCGCCAACAGCTTATAGGCTACGTTGGCAGAAGCCAGATCGGGAAAAACCAGCACGTTGGCATCTTTGACACGGCTGAAGTTGTAACGCGATTCGATCAATTCTGGCACGACAGCAACATCAGCTTGCATTTCACCATCAATGACAATATCCGGTCGCTTGTGACGCACACGTTCAACAGCATCCCGCACTTTGACGGACAGCGGGTGGGGTGTGCTGCCGAAATTGGAGAATGAGAGCATGGCAACTTTGGGTTCGATTTCCAGCGTGCGGGCAAAGTCTGCGGCAAGAATGGCGATCTCGCACAACGTCGCGGCATCGGGGTCAATGTTCACTGTGGCATCGGTGAATATATAGACTCGCCCTCTAACAATGACGATATAGACGCCACTGGCACGAAGCGCTCCGCTGCGCGTGTGGAATAACTGAAGCGCGGGACGCACAACATCAGGATATTCGTAGGTAATACCGCTTAGAAACGCATCAGCATCACCCATACGCAGCATCATGGGGCCAAAGTAATTGCGATCACGGAGCAGCACACGCGCACCGCGTAAGGTGACGCCGCGACGCTGGCGCATTTCGTGCAGCGCGCCCTGATAACGACTGCGCCACTCCTCATCATAGGGATCAATGACTTCAGGCGGCGGGGTAAAACGCAATCCCAACTCCTCGATGCGATGCTGTATTACGTCTGAGCGGCCTAAAAGAATTGGCGTGGCCAGTCCTTCGTCCTGTACGACGGCGGCGGCACGAAGCACCTTTGGTTCTTCACCTTCGGCGTAAACCACGCGCTGGCGCGGGCCATTTTTCGCCATGTTGATGATGCGATTACGGATTGACTGGCCGCCGCTCATGCGGTTGATAAGTTCATCGCGATAGGCAACAAGGTCAATCTGGCGGCGGGCAACCCCACTGGACATGGCAGCTTCCGCAACTGCACAGGCGACAAAACGCAGAACCCGGGGATCCAACGGCTTGGGAATCAGATAATCACGACCAAAATGCAGCGCGTTCAGCCCATATGCGGAAAGTACGCTGTCCGGCACATCTTCATGGGCCAGTGCCGCCAACGCACGCGAAGCTGCCATCTTCATCTCTTCGTTGATCTGGCGGGCGTAGACATCCAGCGCGCCGCGAAAGAGGAAGGGGAAGCCAAGTACGTTGTTGACCTGATTGGGATAGTCGCTGCGCCCTGTAGCAACGATGGCATCGTCGCGGACAGCAAAAACCAGTTCAGGCATGATTTCCGGCGTAGGATTAGCCAGCGCAAAGATGATCGGATCGGCAGCCATACGCCTGACCATCTCCGGCTTGAGCACATCGGCAGCCGAAAGGCCAAGAAACATATCTGCTCCATCAATCACGTCATTGAGTGTGCCCGGGGTTTTGCCTGAGGCAAAAGCACCTTTATAAACATCCATATCTTCAGCGCGACCGGGATAGACCACGCCGTAGAGATCGGTGAGGGTGATATTTTCGCGTTTGACGCCTAACTGCACGTAAAACTCGGCAGTGGCGATGGCAGCAGCTCCCGCCCCGCTAACCACGATACGTATTTCACCCAGATGCTTGCCGACAATCTCACATGCATTGAGCAGCGCAGCCCCGCTGATGATGGCGGTACCGTGCTGGTCATCATGAAAAACAGGGATGTCGAGTTCACTACGTAAGCGAGTTTCGATTTCAAAACATTCCGGGGATTTGATGTCTTCGAGGTTGATGCCGCCGAAGGTAGGCGCCAGCGCACGCACGACGGTGATAACCTCTTCGGCAGAGCTGGCGTTGATTTCAATATCAAACACATCAATATCGGCAAACCGTTTGAAAAGAACACCCTTGCCTTCCATGACAGGCTTGGAGGCTAAGGGTCCCAGATTGCCCAATCCTAGAATAGCTGAACCATTGGAAATGACGCCGACAAGATTACTTTTGGCCGTAAATTCATAGGCGGCGACCGGACGGCGGTCAATTTCGAGGACAGCTTCAGCGACTCCGGGGGAATAAGCGAGCGAAAGATCACGCTGAGTGCGCAAAGGCTTGGTTGGCACAACTTCGATTTTGCCGGGACGACCCTGACTATGATATTCAAAGACATCTTGTTTTGTGAAAGAAGGCATCAGTTTATTTCCTAAATTCGTCTACGCCTATTGTAGCCAAGTTCTGGTTAGCGCAAGGTTTGTAGTGGTTTAGATTGGTTCATAAATGGCTCTCGCTCAACATTCACCGCTATTTGTGACTCAATTAAGATAACAGCGTATTTTCAAGATAGTTATGTTTATGCCGATTTATCTGATTCAGGACGATTCTATTAGCACATATATTCATAATATCAGGGAAAATAGCCCTCAGATTTTAGTATCTTAATAGATTGATTCTGTGTTTGATTTCAGTATCTTCACAAAACGTGAGGTTTCATGAATTTTATGTAAAATTTGTTGTCAATCTATAGCGTTATTTTTCGGTTTAGTTTATCTTGTGAACATCCATCGTAATGTTCACATTGAGCAGGAGCACACAATGACCTCCGCTTACTACACCAACCAGGATCACAACAGCCTCACGAGCCACGTGTCGCAGGACTGCCCACTGTTACTTGATAAGTGCGCAGAACTGGTGCGCGCAGTATCCCGACGCACACGCGATTTAAGCTGGGATCTAAGCGTTTACTGGGAACGACCGGGCATTATTCCGGGACGCTCGGCGGCAGCCACAAACGCTATTTACGGGATCAGCATGCCTTTTCTGCGTTCGCGAGAACAGGCGCTGCTGGTTGAGCGCATGATGGGACGCGACGGAGTGAGCGCCCCGGCAAGCGTGGACTGGCATCACCACCCGGTTATTGAACTACGGTTGACGCCGGAGAATTTTGCGATTGAATTGATTTTGCCGCCTTCGGCATGGTGGGATCAGCGCAATTTGGTCGGCAA
>CAZBPB010000087.1:7126-11494 GCA_964493565.1 uncultured Pleurocapsa sp.
CACGCCACCGCGAAACCCTGCGTTCGCTGCTGGCGCGGATGGACGGCGATTTCCGCTTCGGCTTCTGGGATGGGATTCACCTGAGCGACCTGCATTTGACCAGCATGCAGCTGGTACGCAGCGGCGCGCTGAATGAACTCATGAATACGTTTGGTGACGGGCAAGACTGGATGCGCGTTGGCGTGTGGTACGAGCCGGAAGATGAACGACTGGCAACCGGGCAGATTACGACCGAAGTGATGAACCGAATGTCATCATTGTACCCGCTATATAATTTCTTCCTGTGGACAAGCAATAATAATTTTCAGAGTTTTCACCCGGCGAACGCATGGATGTATAACAGCCGGGACATGCAGCAGTAGCCATTATCTTTATTAGCGTTTATCAAAGCAGGGCGGATTGTCAATGATCCGCCCTGCTTTTTATTTTCGTGAGCCTCGCCCTCGCTCCCCTCTCCAACACATAGAAGGGTTAACGTCAGGCGGAAGATCGCTTACAAACGACAAGCTTCGATCTTAAATTAGGAATGTACACCTCGTACCTGCTACATTTCAAAAGGCGACATCAACTGAATGTAGTTGCCATCGGGATCGGCAAGAGTGGCAATCCAGCCTTCTTCATCAGTGCCATATGGCTCCTTAATTACGGTGACGCCAGCTGCTTTGAGGCGCTCAAATTCAGATTTTACGGTAGTAGTTTCAAAATTCAGCAAGATTCTGGCAGGTTCTTTAGCCTGACCATGAATTTCAGAATGTTCGCCAACAGTGAGGAAACAACTGCCAATTTGCCAGCCCGAATAACCTCCTTCAGCCATATCTGGCGCACGACCAACCAGCATTTGATAGAACTCTACCAATGCCTGCGGCTGCTCACTGCCAATCAAAATTGAGTTGAAATTCAGCGAAGTTTGCGCGGTCATGCTGGTTACTCCTCTATCCACCTGCTTATATATGGTAAACAACTGGCAAATGGTGATTTATCAAATCAAATTTAGCACAATTGTTCTTATAACACAAGAGGACAAATACCTATTGAGGAATAGGCGAAGTGGCACATATCCGAATTTTGGAGGGGGGAATCGGGGTTTCCCCACGTGAAAGACAATTACGCTCTCAATACACTTCCGGCCTGCGGTCTTCAAACACCGGAATGCGCGCACGGACGACATCTACGAGATCGGTGTCTATTTCAGCGGTGGCGAGGGTTGGTGTTTCACCCACTTCCACCACAATCTTGCCCCAGGGATCTACTATTAACGAATGACCGCCCATGATTTTATCGCCACACTGACCGGCGGCGTTACAGGCTACGATGTAGCACTGGTTTTCGATGGCACGTGCGATCAGCAATGCGCGCCAGTGTTCGATACGCTCAATTGGCCATTCAGCAGGGATGATGATCACCTTGGCGCCCTGCACCGCGTATTTGCGGAATAGTTCAGGGAAGCGAAGGTCATAGCAAATTGCAAGCGCGGTATCGCCCCAGGGCAAAGACATGATCAACGGAGCGGAACCGGGTTGCAAGTGACGATCTTCGTCCATCAAACGGAAGAGATGCACTTTGCGATATACGCCGAACATCTTGCCATTGGGCGCAAAAAAGGCGGCACTGTTGGTGACTTCGAGGCCGCGCTTTTCGAGTACTGAACCAACAATACAGGATCCATTCTGGGTAGCCAGTGTGGCGGTCTGCGCAAAAATGCCGGTATTCAACTGCGAGGCGAGTTCTTTCGCCTGACTGAGGGCATACCCGGTTGACCATAATTCAGGCAGCACAATCAGATTGGAACCCCTTCTAGTTTTGCCTGCTTCGACGATGAGTGCTTCGGCAACAGCGGCATTTTTTCGCACATCGCCAACGGCAATATTCATCTGGGCAAGGCTGATCACTACTTTCGGCACGGCTCTACTCCTGTAAATTGACTAACGCCCGCCTGCAATTCAAACTCGATCATAACGAAAAGCGGACGAGACATGCCTCGTCCTCAGGGCAAACCAGGCGTTACAGGTCAGGACAGAATTTTGTTAATCGTCGCGGCAAGCACGCCATCGCCCCGATAAGCATTGATGGTGTTAGGATTTGGCTGATTAACATACTTATGGAGGTTTAGCCTAACCCTACCCCATAGATGATAACACTCACTATTCCACCTAATATCATTGCCACGATTGTTGCGCCAATACCCATTCCCACTCCGCGAAAGAAGGTGCGAATGCCGCGACGGACTGCTTCTTTGCGTTCCTGCTTGCGGCGTTCTTTCTCGAATGCCTCTTCTTCTGCCGCGCGCTCAATTTCATCGTAGTAGGCGCGCAAGCCACGCCGCGCATCAGTATTGTAGGGGTTAATGGCGACGATATTTTCAAAGCATACCCGCCGGTCTTCCGGTTCATCAAACACTTTGAGCAGCGCCCACCAAACCTGCTCATTGTAGGGATCGAGTGCGGCGGCGTGTTTGAATAATTTTAACGCGTTTGCTTTGTCGCCAGCATCCAGTGCCGATGCCCCGGCAGCCAACACTTCATTGACTGACTGCTTCGATTTTTGCTGATTCTGTATTGCCGTTCCAGTCGCCATGATGTCGTAGATGTCCTCTCATGGACGGCAAGTTGTGATTCAGGTTACAACTGCCACCAATCTCCCGGGAAGTTATCTGCGGGATCGTTCGTTAATTGGAACATAGCTTGCGCCTGCGTATCGTAAACGTAGATTTCCCAATTGCCAGTACGATCACTGGCAAAGGCGAGATAACGCCCATCGCGGCTAAGCACAGGATACTGATCATTTGCCGGGTTACGCACCAGCAGACTGGGCGCGGCGGTGCTGTTGGCAGCGCGCACGACGATATCATAATTATCTGGTTCGTTTTGCGGGGCGGCGGCGTACACGATCTGTGAGCCATCGGCTGTCCAGCGAGGATGGGTTTCGATATATGCATTCTGGTCGCTGGTAGCAGCAAATTTACCACCTGAGGATGCGTTAACAATTGCCAGATCAGTGCCTGTGCCGCCCTGAATATCGGTACGCACAACTACGATTTGTTGACCGTCCGGAGAAAGATCCGGGAAGGCATAATTTGAGACATCATTGGTCAGGTTGGTGAGCGTATTATCCACCAGAGACAGGCGGTAAACCTGATCATTACCAACATCATCGGTGGCAATAAACACCACAAACGTACCATCTGGCGAAAAATCTGGCATTTGAGGGTTAAGAATGGTGGCCTGTCCACGCCAACGATCCGCAAGCGATTCGATCTGCTGACCGTTCAGGTTGATGGCATCAATGGTGGTGCCAAAAAGCAGCCGGTCATAACGGGTGTAAACCACGCGCTGCCCGCTTGGCCCCAGACGAATGTCACGGCCTACATCCTCGCCAATCCGGGTATAGGCATTGCCAGAGTCGAAATTGTAGAAGCCAAGCGGCAGGAAACCACTACTTTCAAGATCGCGACCGCCCCATGTTGCGAGGATGCCGGTCAAGCCAGAAGGCGGCGGCAAGGCAGCAGCCGTTGATTCCTGTGTGGGCGGCGATGTGGCAGTCCATTCCGGTTCAAGTGTTGGTCGTGCAGATGTCGCTGTTGGCTCCAGCGTGGGCGTAGCAATGGCAAGCTGGGTAGCGGTTCCGGCAACAGAGGTTTCAGTTGCATTCAGCACGATGGAAGTTCCAGTTGCCTGAACCTGCAACGCCTGCTGCGTAGAATTTGCAACAGTAGCGTTGTTTGCCCCTATCGAAGCGACCAGAATTACAAGCAGCAAGGCCACAACGACCGCACCGGCGCCACCGATCAGATAAAGCTGACGGCGGGAGACACCGGGGACAATCTCTTCCTGCGCTACTTGCTGCTTCTTCTTTTCTTCGAGCGCTTCTAAGGCCTTGCGCGCACGATCATTATCGGGGTTGATATGCAGCACGTTCCCAAGGCAAACGCGCTTTTCCTCGTCGGTATCCACGACAGAGGCCAACCAGAGCCAGCCCTTTTCGTTATTCTCATCAATGTCTACAACTTTTTCGAGCTTCTGGCGTGCTGCACTGCGGTTGCCATTACGAACATCTTCTATGCCCTGGCGCAGCAGTTCATCCACATTGGGCGCATTCACGGACTTCACTCACTCCTAAAATCGATCAGGGTACAAATGCCAACCTTCCGGCGCTGTTATCGTCACTCACGAGCGGGTCGATCTGGCTGTTACTGATATTTACTACATACCATTGGAAGTCATCGCCCTCACGGTTTGAGGCGAAAGCAACGTAGGCACCATCAGGCGACCAGGCGGGAGCGCGATCTTCCGACGAGTCATCAGCCATCGTCATCTGGAGCGCGCGACTGCCATCAGCGTTGATCACGTACACATCGGGATCAGAATTGGC
>CAZBPB010000088.1:0-11471 GCA_964493565.1 uncultured Pleurocapsa sp.
GGCGCTGCCAAAGGTGTTACCGATGCTGCCTTCCGGCACGCTTAACGCCAATCCAAAATCGGTCAGGATAGCGCGTCCATCCCCCGTGACCATAATGTTCGATGGCTTCACATCGCGGTGAATCACCCCGTTGCTATGGGCATAATCCAGCGCCGCTCCAGTATCCCGCACGATCTGCAAAATCTGCGTGTTGGTAAGCGTCGTATTCCGGCTTTTGAGCATTTGCCCCAGATCGCGGCCTTCGATGAAGACCATCGCCATATAATACAGGCTTTCGTAATCGCCAAACTGGTAAATACCTACGATGTTGGGGTGGTTAAGTCTGGCAATAGCGCGGGCTTCGCGTTCAAAGCGCTGGCGGTATTCAGCTTCGTTTTCGGTGGCGAGCAGCGTAGCATCAATCACTTTGACGGCGGCATAACGATCCAGCCGCGCATCATAACCTTTATACACGCGCGCCATACCGCCGCGACCTAAAATTTCGACGATCTGGTAATCGCCCAGTTGTTTGCCTATCAACGGGTCAAAGGCTGCCATGCAAACGTTCAATCTAGCTGCTGCGAATAGGGCAGATTATAACGCCAAAGGGTAGGATTACTGCCAGAAAGCTGACCGTTCATCCTACCCTTCTTCTGAACATAATTCTATTTCGCAGCACAGATTCAGCGCAAACCGATCTCAGAAGCGCACATTGCCTACAATAGTACGCTTTGCTCGTTGCAAATACTCCGGACGGGGCTATCTCAGAACTCATCCGGCATCCAGGTTCTCTGAAATTTGTCTGCGTCTCACCCTTCGACAGCGGCGACGTGGTGGTTTCTAAACGTAGTTCGCAGCGGTACTTTCGTCGCCTTTTTTGCCATCCGGCCACACGGTTCTCTGGTCAAAGCGAATCCCATCCACCTTCGCGCCCTTCATATTCGCGCCAAGCAGATTAGCAGCATTCAAGGTCACGCCACTCAGGTTGGCGTTGCTTAACCGACCGCTTTGCAGGTTAACCCCGCTCATGTTCGCTCCGGTCAGGTTGGCGCTGTCCAGATCACACCCGACCATCTGCGCGCTTTGAATATCCACAAACGACATATTCGTGCCGCGCAAAATGGATTCGCGAAGGGTTGATGCCGCCATTTTCGCGCCGCGCAAATTCGCGCCAGACAAATCTATGCGGGTCATATCCAGGGCGGTCAGGTCAACACCGGCAAGGCGAGGATTCGGCCCCGCCGGTATCAGCGCCAGAATCAGTTCCTTACGTGTTATTTCAGCCATTCAGAGCCTCCCGTTCATACGTGATGATCTGGTCAATAGTTTCATCCAGCGAAGTCGTCGGCGTCCAACCCGTAAGTTGTTTTACCTTTTCGGTATCAGGCACGCGGCGGCGAAAATCTTCGAATCCCGGTTCATAAAATTGATCATAAGGCACTAGATTGATTTCTGAACTGCTGCCAGTGCGTGCTTTGACGCGCTGCGCCAGTTCCAGAATAGAAACTTCCTCACTGCTGCCGATATTGACCACCTGCCCGATTGCTTCCGGCACATCGTTCAAGGCAGCAATAGCCTGCACCACATCATACACATTACCGAAACAGCGGGTTTGCTGCCCATCTCCGGTGACAATGATCGGTTCACCACGCAGTGCGCGCTGCACAAACCTTGGCACGACCATACCATATTGCCCGCTCTGGCGTGGGCCAACGGTGTTAAACAGGCGGAAAATGACTACCTGCAAATTAGTTTCTTTGTGATAAGCCAGCGCCAGAAATTCATCTATCATCTTGGATGCGGCGTAGCTCCAACGGTTCCGGATAGTCGGGCCAAGCATCACATCATCTTCTTCACGGAAGGGGAACTGCACACCCTTGCCATAAACTTCAGAGGTAGAGGCGATCAGCACCTTTTTACGATAACGCCGCGCGGTTTTCAATACGACTTCAGTGCCACCGATGTTCGTCTCGATAGTTTCAATCGGCTCACGGATGATTCGTTCAACGCCTACCGCCGCCGCCAGATGAAAGATTACGTCACACTCGCTCACCAGACGGTCAATGACGTTGGTGTTTCGAATGTCTTCAATTGCTACCTGAAATTTCGGAGACGCGTCCAGCAGCGCGATGTTTTCAATTTTACCTGTAACAAGATTATCAATAACGGTGACGTGATAATCACGGTTAATCAGCATCTCAGCCAAATGGCTGCCAATAAAGCCTGCGCCGCCGGTGATGAGTGCATGTGGCATAGCAACAACTTTCAGTGTTTTGTTTGATTACACAAATAAACCGTTTCATCATACCTTAAAGCAGGCTTCACCCACAACCACATCGGCGGTTTCGCGTGGAATAAGCGTTGCTATTCTTGGTTTGCGGCTTCTAACAATAGAAATCAATCAAAATTTCGGCAATCTAGTGAATCGGCGCTTGCGCGATTCCAAAGTTGTGCTACAGTGAATCGCAAAGGTTGGAATTCTGCAACATCAGGTTTGAATGAATTGAACGGGGTTTTGGATGACTGACAAAGTTCTCCTCATTGATGACGAAATTACAACGGTTCAACTTATAAAATTACTGCTGGAACGGCGCGGTTTTGAGGTCATTGACGCTTACAGCGCTGAAGAAGGGCTGCGTAAAGCGTACCGTTTTCAGCCAGACCTTGTTTTGCTAGATATCATGATGCCAGAGATGGACGGCTGGGAAATTTGTAAGCGGTTACGGGAAATGTCGGACGTGCCGATAATCTTCCTGACCGCGCGCGGCGACACCCGTGATGTAGTCAAGGGGTTGGAAATCGGCGCAGATGATTACATCTCTAAACCTTTCGACAATGACGAACTGGTGGCGCGTATCAAGGCTCATCTGCGTCGTGCGCCAAAGCCAAACATGGCTGAAGAACTGGCCTTCAACGGGGGTGAATTCCGTATTAACTTCATGAATCGCGAGGTTCGGGTTCGTAACGATCTTAAACACCTAACGCCCAAAGAATTCAATTTGCTCGGTGTGTTAGTACGTAATGCTGGTCGTGTCGTACCCCGTCAAGAGCTTGTTACAGAAGCATGGGGCGAAGAATACGGAGACGCTATTGATAGTCTGAAGCTGTACATTCACTATCTACGCCAGAAGGTAGAACGCGATGCTGAACACCCCGATTACATTTTGACCTCTCGCGGTGTCGGCTACCGTTTTGCAAATAGATAGCATTGCTGGCTTTGCGTTTTTTGCGGGCGACTGATCAGTCGCCCGCTTCATTTTACTAACAGCATTCACCCTATTCGTAACAATTCCCAACCACGCTACCGTCCGTCATTTTGTTTATACGCCGCTTTGTGGTTGAATTGGGCGGCGACCACAATAGACCCGCGACATTATTCATGAATTGGCGTGACCAACTAACATCGCTGCTGCGACCAACCCCCTTTCCAGAGCTTGCCCCCAACGCTCCTGTGCTTCAGGAGGCGCTATACGCTAAACGCGCCATGCAAACAGATCAAGCTGCTGCCCTGTTTGACGAAGCCGCAGCAGGCGCAGCCACGCTAACTGAACGCGCGCGTATTGGCAGGCTGAAAGTTGAAGCATTACTGGATGGTGGGCGTTTACAAGATGCCCGCGCCGCGGTTGAAATAGTGAAAGCATCTGGAAGTACAGGCAGCGCGGGCGCTCACTGGCGTATCGCGGCGGGTATCGTTGCGTGGGCATCTGCCGATCTTGGAAGCGCGCGCGAAAATTTTGAGGCAGCAGATACTCTCGCACATTCAGCCGCAAATGGTTCGCTGGCGTCACTTGCTGTAGCCTACAATGCCGGAACGTATCTGCAGGAAGGCAATGCCCTATATTCCGTCAAGCTGTTCCGCGAAACATTGCCCAAACTAAATGCCAGCGGCGATCTGGATCACTATGCCTATTTCAGCGGTGTATTTGGCAGAGCTTTAATTCAAGCCGGGCATGAAAGTGAAGGCGCAGCAAATATTGGCAAGGCGTTGGAACTGGCAGATCACATTCAGGATAAGCTGCGAATACGCCAATGGTCACTTGAATTGGGTGAACGCGCATTTCGAGAAGGTCGTTTTTTTGATGCACAAAACCATCAGCAGCGCGCGCTCCAGTTGTTCGATGAAAGTCAACCATCCCCCGCTTACGTAAACGCGTTATGCGCGCTGGTTCGTACTGAATTAGCCCTGCGCGAACTGGACAACGCACAAAAAATCGCGAGGCAAGCTCTATCAGCAGCCGCACAATGCGACGATCCCGACGCATTAGCCAGAGCACAGGGAGTTCTAGGCGTAGCGTTACGCACAGGTGGGCAAAACACAGAAGCCCTGCCGTATCTACAATCCGCGGCAGCGGCAGCAGACGCGCCGTCAGAGATTCGGCGACAATATGCAGCAGCGCTTGCAGAAACTGGCGCCATACAAGAAGCGATTGACCATTTCAACAACATAATTGCCGAACATTCCAGTACGCTGGAGGAGGCACTGGCACGCCGTGATCTCGGCTTGTCGCTGCTCAAAGCAGGACAAACACAGGCGGCGATCAATGCGTGGTCAACAGCAATCCCCATCTGTGAAGCCGAAAACGCCTACGCTTTAGCTGCACGGATGTATTGCGACATCGGCAGCGCCCGGCGCGATCTGGGTCAGTCTGCGCGGGCGATTAAAGAATTTGAAGCCGCGTTGATGCTGCTTGGAAAATTAGGCGAGCATGAGGTGGAAACACGCGGTGTCGTACTTTCCAACGCCGCCGCTGCTTATGCCGAATCTGGAGAGGCGGAAAGCGCCGACGCTTTTTTCAATGAAGCAATTGCTATCGCAGCAAAATCAGGGAATCGCAGCGCCGAAAGTATTCGCAGCGGAAACTATGGCTGGTTTCTAGTGATCGTTGGGCGTCCGCGCCGCGCAATTTCAACGCTTGAACGGGCAATCAAATTGAGTGAAATAGCGGAAATGCCCCTACACAGGGCGATACAAACAGGAAATATTGCTCTGGCGTACGAGGCGCTCAACGATTTCCATCAAGCCCAGCTCTTCTATGAAAAAGCGCTTTCAATGATTGACGGATTGAATGCGCCTTACTGGCAGGCTTCAATTCAGATCAATTTTGCAGGCACAGCCGCCCATCTGAACGAGTTTGAGCGCGCCCGGGTGCTGCTGGATCAGGCATCTACCGCTAACCAGCCCCTAAAGAGCAGCGATTTGCAGATTCGCTTACAAACTGCAAATGCAGCGCTGGCATTGCGAAACCATATGCCGCAGGAAGCCGATCTTACCGAAGCCGTGTCGCTTGCGCGCCGGATTGAAGCACGACGATTGCTAGCGGAAGCCCTGACGGTAGATAGCCAACGGCTGTCGTTGTTGGGGCAAGCTGAAGCAGCAGCAGAGGCATGGAAAGAAGCACAGCGCCTTTACGCTATTTTGCACATGCCTCAGGCAAAAATTTCTCCGGCGTGGATTTCAGCCAACCCAGCAGCCGGATTACCGCCTACAGGTTCGTGATCTAATCAAAAATTATAGCCAACCTTCATTTCCCCACGCGATTTGAGCGGTATAATCTCCCCTGTGATGAAAACTTCTCGTATTCCCTCCGGTACAGCACGCGTTATCGTAGTGGCGCTGGCGTTTTTCAGTTTCGCGCTCAGTGTCATTTTGAGTTGGACGGTATTTGAACGTCTGCCGCATTTGGAGGACGAACTGGCGTATTTGTTTGAGGCGCGGGTGATCGCTGGCGGTAATTTCGTCATCCCTTCGCCTGAACCCTCTGCCGCTTACTGGCAGCCCTTTGTTGTGGACGAGGGCGGACTGCGCTTCGGTAAATATACGCCGGGATACCCGCTGCAACTGGCGGCTGGTGTGCTGGCGGGCGCGCCCTGGATCGTGAATGCCTTTTTCGCCGCGCTTTCAGTGGCGCTGGTCTATCGCCTTGGGCGCGAAATCTTCAAAAATGAAGATGTTGGCCTGATTGCCGCAGCCTTAGTAGCTTTTTCGCCGATGGCAATTTTGCTAAATGCCAGCCTGATGGGACACAGCGCCGCGCTTTTCTGGGTCGGGTTGTTCATATATGCCTACTGGCGGCTGGATTTGGGATTTGGACGCCTGACGCAAGAAACCTCAACCCCTCACCCCCTCTCCGTGAACGGAGAGGGGCAGGTGAATGGAGTGAACCGGGGTGAGGTTAGCCTTAAACTCTCACTGCGACCTGCGTTGCTGTGGGGAGCGTTGGCGGGTCTTGCTTTGGGTATGGTATTCATCACCCGTCCAGCAACTGCGCTGGCGGTGGCTGTACCTATCATTGCGTGGAGTGGGATACGCTTGCTGCGTGCGTTGATCGTGCAGCGTAATGTGCTGATACGCCTATTCGCCCCACTGGCTGTTTTAAGTGTTGTCGCCTTGCTGCTGGCGTTGATTGTCCCCTTATATAACCATCAGGCTACAGGTAGCCCGCAAACCAACCTGTATACCTTTGTCTGGTCATATGATCGCGTCGGCTTTGGCGAAGGCTATGGTCGCAACGGGCACACTTTGGAAAAAGGCGTGCGCCACATGCGTTTCGATCTTTCTTTAACCGGCGCAGACCTGTTTGGCTGGCAGCTTCAACCCCTGCGTGACGGAACCGGGCAAGTGCGCGCCGATCTGACCGATCATTTTGTGAATCAGGCAGACTACTATCCAGCCACCGGCCTAAGCTGGATATTGCTGCCTTTTGCCTTCATCGTGGTTTACAAAGAACGCTCGCTGCTCATTTTCTTATGGCTGGCTTTAGGCTTAGGCTGGCTGGCGCTGCCATTTTTGATAAATGGCGGTGTCTTAACCCGCGATCCGGTTTTTGCGTGGGTCAATGTATTCGTGTTGATAATCTGGTTATGTGTGCCTTTGCTGCTCTTGCGCGAACGTATCGCTGTCTGGACGTGGTTATTAGCCGCAGTCGCCCTCTCATTGATCATCGTACAGCTAACCTATTGGATTGGCTCTCAGCGATACTCTACCCGATATTACTATGAAGGGTTGATCAGCCTTGCAATTCTTTCGGCGCTGCCTTTAGCGTGGATAATCCAGCGCGTGAAACGTTATTACATGATCTACGGCGGTATCGCCATTTTGCTTGGACTTAGTTTCTTCAACTACAGCTTGCCCCGCGTAGACGTTTTGCACGGCTTTAACCTGATCAATCGTGAGCTAGAGGCTGCGCTGGAAGAACGGCGGGAACCTGGACGTGATGTATTAGTGCTGGTGGATGGCGAAGACGTGCGCTGGCGCAGCTATGGCGAATTGATGGCTCTCACCAGTCCATATCTGGACAGCGAAATCGTTGCCGCCCGCATCACATCCCCTGAAGACCGTGAAGCGATCATCGTCCGTTTCCCTGATCGGCAAATTATCGAACTCTATGCCGTCCAAAACGACGCCAGTTTTGTGGATACCGTGCCTTCAGGTTAATGCTTTCGGCTTTGTAATGATGTAAACCACTGTAAATACATGCCAGTCTTCGGGAAAATGCAGCCACTTGAGAACACGCTCAATTTTGAGCAGGTAGCGCCCTCCTAGCGAAAGGTAGGCACGTTCCAGTTGGAAACCGTGTTCGCTGGCATAAGCATCAAAATAGCGGTTGGTTTGCGGAAGCACCATCAGCCAGCGGTGGCGATCCAGCCCGTAGCCATATTTCAAATCATATTTGCTATTCAGCCGCCCGCGCTGCAAAAACCGCCCCCGAAACAGCACATGCGCCATATTCGGCAGCGCCACCACCACGCAGCGCGACGCTACACGCTCAAATTCGTCCAGTGCCTTCTGAAAATCATCGATATGTTCCAGTACATCTAACCCGGCGACCAGTTCATAAGACCCGGCTTCAAACGGCAAGCCTTTAGACGCATCGGCAACAAAATCTACTGTGCCCGTCTCATTTTGCACGATGTCCACACCGGTATAGGCGATGCTTGCCATTTCCGGTTCGCCATGCAGCGCATCACGCAGCACACAGTCGCGGCAGCCAATATCCAGCACCGACTTGAACCCGTAGCGTTGGGCAAGGGAGACGACGGTTTGATAACGCGAATTCGCGGCGCGTTTAGGGTCAGCCAATCAAGTTATTCCTTCATACGCATCAACAGCCTGCCCGGAATCGTAACGGGAACATTCGCGCCGCGCAATTAAGGGGTAGAGGTTATTAATTGCCTGCTGCACCGAAACATACTCATCTTGCGTAACATAAGCATAGACAAAGAAGAGGGCAGAACGCCCGCAAACCCTATGTATAATGATTGTGAATGTTGGCGCAATCGGCTCATGCTGTGCGTCCGTTCGGAAAGATAACAACGAATATGCGTATCAGTGTTCAGACCGGCAAAGGCGGCGTGGGTAAGACCAGTATTTCCGCCGCTACCGCCCTGCGCTGCGCCGAAATGGGGCTGAAAACCATCGTCATCAGCACCGATACCGCCCACAGCCTTGGCGATTCGCTGGAAAAAGAGATCGGCCCGGAGCCGGTTGAAATTTACCCCAACCTGTGGGCGCAGGAAGTAGACACTCGCTACTCAATGGATAAATATTGGGGGCGCATCCAAACCTACCTTTCAGGCCTGTTCGCCAAAAAAGGCGTGGATGAAATCGTCGCTGAAGAAGTAACCATCCTGCCAGGGCTGGAAGAAGGCGCACACTTGCTCTGGATCAATACCTACGTTGAGCGCGGCGATTTTGAT
Organism: uncultured Pleurocapsa sp.; assembly: GCA_964493565.1. Classification (GTDB taxonomy): domain Bacteria; phylum Chloroflexota; class Anaerolineae; order Aggregatilineales; family Phototrophicaceae; genus Flexifilum. Next base: position 8,677 of record CAZBPB010000088.1, read on the forward strand.
GTATTGATTGTGGATGCTGCGCCAACGGCTGAAACGCTGCGTCTCTTGAGTTTGCCCGATGTCACCCGCTGGTGGTTTGAAAAGGTAATCGGCTTTGCGCAGGGAGCTACCCGCATTCTCAGGCCGATCAACAAACTGGTTGGACGTGGCAGCAACAGCATTCCCGATAATGATGCCTGGGCAGAGGTACGGGCGCTGTTCGACACGCTGGATAAGGTGCGTGACCTACTAACTGATCCCGAAATGGCCAGCATCCGTCTGGTAGTCAACCCCGAACGCATGGTGATCAAAGAAACCCAGCGCACCTATACCTATCTCAACCTGTACGGTTACGCCACCGATGCTATTTTGTGCAACCGCATCATCCCTGATGAAGTTAGCGATCCCTACTTCGCCATGTGGAAGGCTAATCAGCAGGAAAACATAGCTTTCATTGACGAAGCTTTCGGCGAACTGCCACTGCTAACAGCGCCGTTGTTTGGCGGTGAAGTGAGTGGGCTGGACAAACTACGCAAATTGGGTGATGTGCTCTATGGAGACCGCAGCCCCGCTAAAAAGATGTTTGACGGTCAAACCCACCGCATCGAAACGCTGGACAATGGCTCATTCATGCTGCATGTGCCGCTGCCATTTGCTAGTAAACAAGACCTCGATATGTACCGTTCGCGCGATGAACTAACCCTGCGCGTTGGACCGTATCGCCGTAACATAGTTCTGCCGTATAGCCTATGGGACTTAGAAATCGAAGATGCTCGATTTGAAGATGCCTCCCTCAACATCAAGTTCGTCCGCCAGCCCGAACGGGAACGGAAAACACCCGAACCCAACGGTTAAGGCCAATCTGAAGTCGGAAGAACCTGAATTTGTTGCCGAACTCGACGTTGAAGCGCCCGTCAAGGTTGCTCCCGCAGTTGAACCTACGCCGCCGCTTCCTGAGTCGAACGTCCCGAAAATCGCGGATGTTCTGCGTGAGCGCCCATCAACCTTGCGAATGTGGTGGCGCTATTTGCGCGTACTGTCTTTCTTTGCGTGGCTGTTTTTGCGCCTGATCTTCTGGCATAAGTTCATGGGGGCGTATTTTCCGGCGCGGGTTGAACGTGGCAGCATAAAACGCTGGACAGGCTATGCCCGCGAGTTTCGCGGCTTTGCCATCAGCACCGGCGGAATGATGATCAAAGCCGGGCAGTTCATCTCCACCCGCAGCGATATTCTTCCGCCAGAGATCACCAATGAACTTGCCAGCCTGCGCGATGAAGTGCCGGGCGTGCCGATTGAAAAAGTGCGTCAGATCATCCAATCTGATCTCGGTACGATCCCGTCGCGCTATGCACAGTTTGACGAAAAGGCCGTCGCTGCAGCCTCCATCGGGCAGGTACATCGCGCAAAGCTGCACAACGGGGATCGCGTTGTAGTGAAGGTGCTGCGCCCCAACATCGTCGAAATTTGTCACACCGATCTTGCCGCAATGAATGTGGTCGCCCGTGTCGCCATGCGCTTTAAGTTCATTTCGCGCCGTGCTGATGCGGTGGCGCTGATCCACGAATTTGGGCAGGTGCTGCTGGAAGAATTGTCCTATCGCCATGAGGCGGAAAATACCGCCCGCTTCGCCGAAATGTTCAAGCGCGATATGGGCGTGTACGTGCCTAAGGTCTATACCGAACATTCGTCTGACCGCGTGCTAACCATCGAAGATGTGACCTCAATCAAGTTGGATGATTACCCTGCATTGGAAGCCGCAGGCTGTCGCCAAACGCCTGCTGGACACCTATCTGAAACAGATTTTTGAGGAACGCTTTTTCCATGCCGATCCGCACCCCGGTAATCTTTTCGTGTATCCCCTGCCAGACAGCGTAGCCAGCGATCCACAGTATGCAGCACTGAATAACGAAGACGGCAAGCCGTTTTACCTGATCTTTATTGATTTCGGCATGACAGGGCAGCTTAGTCAGCAGTTGGTGGATGGGCTTGTCGGCACCATTTCATCGGTCGTCACCCGCGATGCCAAAGGCTTGATCGCGTCTTACTCTAAACTAGGCTTCCTGCTGCCCGGCGCTGATACCGAACGTCTTGAAGAAGCGACCCACGCCGTTTTCGATCAGGTCTGGGGGCGCACCATGGAGCAAATGCGCGGCATGAGCTTCGACAGCATGGCAGGCATCGGGCGCGAATTTAGCGATCTGCTCTACACCATGCCCTTTCAAGTGCCGCAGGATTTCATCTATCTAGGGCGAACCGTCAGCATCCTCAGCGGCATGACCACAGCCCTCGACTCCTCCATCAACCCGTGGAGTGAACTACAGCCGTATGCTATGAAGCTGGCAACCTCGTCCAACGGTACTGGCAAACCGCCGATCAGTCCGCTTGTGGGCACGCTGATGAATGCGCCGATCTTGCAAAATCTGTTCAGTGGGGATGGTGGGCAGGCGCTGATAAATCTGGCTGGCGGGTTGTTCGGGCGTTCAAATGGCGCATCCAGTGAAATTGTGGAACGCCTCGAAAACGGCGATCTAAAGCTAAAAGTTGAGGCAGCCTCCAACCTCAAAAACCAGCTATCCCGTCTGGAGATGCAGCAGCGCAAGACCACTCGTGCGGTTCTGGTTGCCGGAATGCTGATCACTTCTACGCTGTTCTACATACACGGTGATGGCGTACTGGCATTCGTCGGTTATGGGGCAACCGCGCTCACCTATCTGGTTGGCATCGTCTGGTCAGAACCGTAAGTAAAAAACAGGACAGGGCGTGCCTCGTCCCTACATCTAAATTCCTATCAAGCTTGTAGGGCGCGGTGTAGCGCG
>CAZBPB010000089.1:0-2980 GCA_964493565.1 uncultured Pleurocapsa sp.
CCGCAATTCGTCCGGTAATGAACTGTGAAGTGAACACCATCATTTCGGCGCGCAAATTGCGCACGTCAGACGGCGAACCATAGCTTACGCCGCGTTGGTGGCCTCCCCAGCGCCAGCCCAAATGCACCGGACGGATAGTTACCTCGCGCGCATCGCACCAGTAGGCATACAACCGGTGATGCGCCAGCGTATGAAGCATTGCCATCCACACAGGCGGATCTACCTGTGTGCCATCTTTGGGCATCATGCGACCATCGAGAATAAACAGGGTATAGAGATGTTTGCGGGTATTGCGCTCCAGCAGTTCGTTAATTTCCGGGACGCGGATAGCACGGTTGATCACATAGATCGCAATTCGCTTGCCACCGCTTAATTCCACCTGCATATCAGTATCGCCGTCTTCCCGTGTATAGGAGACGATGCGATCCGTTTTCAGAAATTCCGATTCCAGATAGTCAAGGACAAACTGTTTCAACGTTAACCTGTTAACTCCCCACCAGCTACACTTCTCTATGCTTGAAAACGCAGAAAAAGTCGTGTGATTTTATCGCCCTGAAGCAGCACGTACAAGCAAGCGCGAAGCTACTTCTACGAGCATTGCCGCCCCTACTGGCATTGCACTTTCGTCAATATCAAAGAGCGGATTGTGATGCGCACGTTTCACGGTATCTTTTTTTGCCCCTAACAGGAACATGGCACCCGGCGCTTCACGCGTCATGTAACTGAAGTCTTCTCCGCCAAGCGAACGCTCACGCTCAATTAGCACGCTCTCTCCGAATAGATCAACCGCAGTTTCTTTGACCAATTCGGTCACTACCGGATCGTTATAGGTCGAAGGACAACCACGTACAATCTCCAACTTGAAGTCGCCACCCAAAGCCTTTGCCACGCCAAGCGCGCGCTCAACCTCAACAATCAGTTTTTCGCGGGTTTCATCATCATAGCTTCGGAGCGTGCCGGAGAGCACAGCCTCGTTGGGGATCACGTTTTCGCCACCAGTTAAACCGGCGCGGACAGTGCCAATGGTGACTACAGCGGGGCGACCGGGATCAATCCGCCGCGCGCGTATTCCCTGCAAAGCATTGATCACCTGCGCCAACAGAAAGATTGGATCTACACCCTGATCTGGATGCGCACCATGCGCGCCTTGTCCGATTACAGTGGCAAAGAAGTTATCTACGTTCGCCGTCATATAGCCTGCGGGAACGAACAATTTCCCCGAAGGAAGATCACTATCAACATGCAAGGCAATTACGCGATCTACCCCTTGCAGCGCACCATCATCAATCATACGCTGCGCCCCACTTTTGCCTTCGGCATCATTGGTTTCTTCACAGGGTTGAAACAGGAAGCGAATTTCCCCTGCGGGACGATCTGGCATTTCGGAAAGAATTTTTGCTGCACTAAGCAAGATTGCTGTATGGCTGTCATGACCGCAAGCATGCATTACGCCAGGATTCACCGAGGCGTATGGCACATTGTTCGCCTCTACAATAGGCAAAGCATCCATATCTGCTCGGATGGCGACCACTGGCTTGCCCTCCCCCAGATGAGCGACGACGCCGGTCTTACCCACGCCAGTGGAGACCTCCAGCCCTAATGCGCGCAGGTTGTTTGCGACCAAGCCCGCCGTGCGAAATTCCTGAAATCCAAGTTCAGGATGCTGATGAATATCGCGGCGAACAGCGGTCATTTCTGGCGCCAACGCCTGCGCCGTCTCGAATATTGTGGTCATATACCAATCCTTTGACCGAATATTGTCAATCCGGTCTATTTAATACAGATTTGCGTTCAATCAAGCCGATTATTATACCTGAGAAGGCGGCGGCACTCATGTCCCAATACGACCTAATCATCATCGGCGCAGGCGCGTTAGGTAGTGCTACGGCATACCATGCTTCCCGCCGCGGCCTTCGCGTACTGCTGCTGGAACAATTCGAATTTGACCACGGCAGAGGCAGTTCGCACGGCGCATCACGGATTATTCGTTACGCCTACAATCGTGCAATCTACGTGCAAATGGCGGCATTAGCGTTTGCCGGATGGAAGGAACTGGAGCAAATTTCCGGACAAACTTTGATGCATCCCACCGGCGGCCTTGATTTCGGCCCGCGCGGAGAGCCACATTTTGAAGATGCGCTGACCGCATTGACCCGCCAAAACATCCCGTTTGAGCTGATGAGCGCCGATGAAGGGATGAAGCGGTTTCCACAATTCCGATTCGACGACGATTTTGGTGTGCTGTATCAGGCGGATGCGGCAGTACTGGAAGCCTCAAAATGCGTACTTACACACTTGGATTTAGCAGATCAAAACGGCGCAACTCTCATACAAAATGCAGCAGTAACGTCCATATCTGCAACTTCCACATCGGTCACAGTGGTTGCAAGTGGCACCACCTATTCAGCAGATCGTTTAATTGTGAGCGCGGGCGCGTGGTCAAATAACGTACTGGCACACCTCGATCTACAACTTCCTCTACAACCCGTAAAGTGTCAGGAAAACTACTACGACTTTGAGCATCCCAAAGCCTACGAAGTAGGTAACCTTCCGGTATTCATCGCCCATCTCCTCTCAGATTATGGCTACCCGTTTATGCCTTATGGCCTGCCAAGCGTGAACGGATCTGGCGTGAAGCTGTCGCTACACGGGGGGCAGCCATTCGATCCGGATAGCACCGAGCGCATCCCCGATGAGCCGCTGATCAAAACAATGTTCAGCTTTGCGGCACGTTATTTTTCAAACCCGGTGGTACGGCACGTTAATTCGCGGGTTTGTCTGTATACCATGACCCCGGATGAAGACTTCATCATTGACCGACATCCCGAATACAGCAATGTGATTATTGGCGCGTGCTGTTCAGGCCATGCATTCAAGTTCTCATCTCTAATCGGTAGTTTTCTTGTAGATATGGCTGAGAACCAACCCACCGAGATTGATCTTGATTTCTTCGCGTTGCGCCGTTTCGACGCTACTGACT
>CAZBPB010000089.1:2990-11439 GCA_964493565.1 uncultured Pleurocapsa sp.
TAAATTATGCCCGGCCTTCCAAAATCTGACTTTCTACTTGATCCAACCGTAACTTTTTTGAATCACGGCTCGTTTGGCGCATGCCCACGCGAGGTATTTGCCGTTTATCAGGAATGGCAGCTTGAACTAGAACATCAGCCGGTTTTGTTTCTTGGCAGGCGCATTGAAGGATTACTGCGTGATGCCATGAAACCATTAGCCGCCTATCTTAATGCTGATCCTGAGGATATGGCCTTCGTTCCCAACGCGACGGCTGGTGTGAACCTGATTGCGCGCAGCCTTGTGCTAGAAGCTGGCGATGAGATTCTTGCCACTGAACATGAATACGGCGCTTGCAGCTATGCGTGGGGCGAGGTTTGCAGGCATACAGGCGCCGTTTATAAACAGCAGAATATCCCTCTGCCCCTCAGCACCCCCGAAGCGTTCGTTGAAGCATTGTGGCGGGGCGTAACCGCACGCACCCGCGTGATTTATATCAGCCATATATCTTCACCTACGGCGCTGATATTTCCCATCGAACAGGTGATTCAACGCGCAAGAACTGAAGGAATAATCACAGTCATTGACGGCGCACACGCCCCCGCGCAAGTTCCTACCAACTTATCTGCGCTGGATGCCGATTTTTACACCGGCAACTGCCACAAATGGATGTGCGCCCCAAAGGGATCAGCCTTCCTATATGCCCGAAAGGAATACCAACCTACGATACAGCCCGCCTTTATCAGTTGGGGCTATTACGATGATCGATTCGGGGAGCGCGTGGAGATGCAAGGCACGCGCGACCCCGCAGCGCCGCTTACAGTACCGGCAGCGCTCGAATACATTAGCAAGCACAATTGGCCTACAATGCAAGCAGAATGCCACGCTTTGACTGCGGAGGCGTGGAGCAAACTGCATGCAATCACCGGATTAGCGCCTATCGCTAACCCGGACTGGTTCGGGCAGATGGTGGCTGTGCCTCTTCCTCCCTCCACAGATACCGACGCATTGAAAACACGCCTTTATGATGACTATCGCATCGAAATCCCGGTACATCGCTGGCAAGATACTCCGCTAATCCGCGTGTCAATTCAGGGTTACAACACTACCGAAGATGTGGAATGCCTGTATAGGGCATTAAGTGACATCCTGGCAAACGGGCGCTCGTAATCCTGCACTAAACAACCGACACACGCGGCGATAAGAGTTCGGGCTGTGACAGTGGCGGCGATGGCGGCGGCGATAAACTTTTTTTGTTCGCCAGTTTACGCTAAGTTTGGCGGCGACCCGCGTGGCAAATGCCGTTTTAATGGCGAGTTTCGCCACAAGGAGCGGAGGGGCGCGTTGATAAGGTGACATTCAGGGTAGCACAATTTTAGGGGGCGTAGGTATCCAAATGGACTCACTTTCCCAATTAGCCATTCAGTGAGGAACGATAGAGGGTTTTTCGCGGCTATGTCTTAACCATAAACAGTAGGGCGCGCTGTCGCACACCCTACTGTTTATGAAAGCATTTACGAGTTTGAAAAACTGTCGCGATTAGTTTCCAACGACAAATACGGCTGTTGTGAAACCGGGAACCGTGAACATGCCTGAATCGGCATCAAAAGAAGCATCGAGCACAACGGCATCAATGGAATTGGCCTGAACTGGATGCAAGGCAAATGAAAGCCCTGACAGTTCGGCGGCGCCCACCGTCTGCGTATCTGGCGAGGCATTGATAACCACTACAATCTCGCTGAAGTTCTCATCCAGATTTTCGCCTACGCTGTCGCTGATGCGCATAACGATCACGCCGGGAGTTTGCTCTGTGCCTGTGTTCAGGAAAGTGACGCGCTGCTGAACATCTTCGGCGGTACGCAGACGGAACAACGGCGAACTTTGACGAATTTGCAACCATTCCATGAAAACTGCCGAGCTAAAAGCGATGTTATCAGGCGATACGGTCAGATCGGGGTTCGCCAGCAGCGGCTGTAAGATCGGCCAACGCTCGCCATTATCGCCTTCTAAGGGCAAGCCATGCCCCCAGTTATTCGACTCTCCCGTCCAGTCAATGGCATTATACCAATCACCACTGTTGTAGCTGTTGCGATCGAGCGATTTTGAACGCAACCACTCATCACCTGCGTGGAAGAAGGGCACACCCTGTGAGAACATCACGATGCTGTTGGCCAAATTCTGCATCCGGGCGCGGATTTCAGGGGAAGCGGTTAAGGGCGCTTTGAGCTGTATGGCATCGAAAATTGTCTCGTTATCGTGCGCGGATACGTAAACGATATTTTCCTGCGGGTCGAGTGTGTAACCTGCTGGCTGACCGTTGTAGTCCACCTCCGCGCCAGTGACCGTGTTACCCTGCCCGTCAACCAGCACGTAATTCGCCAGATTACCCGCCATTCCCAGCCGGATGGTATCAGTAAAATGTGCCAGCAAGACTGTTAACTCGTCATCTAAACGGGTATCTACTTCGTTGGGGTACGTGTAGAGGCCATTGACGAAGCCCTGCTCTTGCCAGCCGCCGAAGGGCGAACCGCCACGCGCAGCATCACGCAGCCGATCATTAAACGTACCGATACCTGTACCCGCCATATTGAACTGGGTGGCATTCACGCCGCGCGCATTACCGGCAACTTCGCCAAAATCCCAACCTTCGCCATACACCCATATCTGGCTGCCATTCACGCCATCTGCTTCCAGCGTAAGGCTGTCGAGCATTTCACGCACTTCAATCATATTGTCGCGCATGTGGTGACCCATCAGATCAAAGCGGAAGCCGGTGACGCCGTATTCGGCTGCCCATGTACGGAGTGAATCCAGCATCAACCGCTGCATCATGGCATGTTCGGTCGCCGTATTCTGGCAACAGGTTGAAGTTTCCACGCGACCATCGGCATTTAAGCGGTGGTAATAACCGGGAACGATTCTATCGAGCACCGAACGGTCATTCTGACCACTGGAATTGGTGTGGTTGTAAACAACATCCATAACCACATTCAAGCCAGCATTGTTCAGCGATTCCACCATTTCACGAAATTCAAGAATGCGCTGTGTGCTTTCGGGATTTGTTGAGTAACTACCTTCTGGCACCGTATAGTGATACGGATCGTAGCCCCAATTAAAGGCATCCAGGTCGCGGATTTCACCTACAATAGCCTGCTGCTCTTCGCTATCAGGGGGCAGCGATTCAAGTTCAGCGCGGTCTGGCTCCTGCCTTTCAGAGACGTTTTCGTTGATAGTGGCAATGTCGAATGAAGGCAGTAGATGAATATGGGTCAAGCCCGCCTCAGCCAATGCGCTCAAGTGCTGCATTCCATCGGAATCTACAGCGGTGAAGGCGGCGAATGTGCCGCGCAGTGGTTCGGGCACAGTTTGATCATTGGCGCTGAAATCGCGCACATGCAGTTCATACAGCACGATATCTTCGGGTGCTTCAACGTCAGGACGACTGCGATCCGCCCAACCTTCGGGGATCAAAGCCGGATCATCTAGTTGAACTATCTGGCTGCGGGTGCTGTTCTGGCTCAAGCTGTAGGAATACGGGTCGGTCACAAGATTTGTAACAATGGTTCCGGAATCCGGCGCATACACCGTGACTTCAAACAAATAATACTGTCCGTTCCATTCAGGGCTGCCTACCACCGACCATACGCCTGTGGAGTCGTCACGGGTCATATCTGTTACCTGTGCTTCAGCATCAGGATCAGCACTATCAAAAAGATGCAAACGCACATTCTGCGCTGTTGGCGCCCAGACGGATACCGTCGGCGTTTCTTCGTTCCAGTTCACGCCTAAGGGAGCATCATTGGCATAAAGATCGTCCAACACGCCCCAGATTTGCACGCCGGTTGCATCACCAAGCTGCGAGTCATTGTTGTAAGCAACAGAGAGCGCAATCTGCCCCTGAAGAATTTCGGGGATCAGTGGCAAATCTTCTTCGCTAATTTTGAGGGCTACGTAATCTACTAACTGCGGATTAGCCGCAAGTACTTCTTCTGGCAAGCCAGCACGATCTACCGATAACTCGATACTTTCACCACCGATCATACCTTCATCAGTCAATTGGAGTTCGGCGGTCGGGCTGTAATGCAGGCGATAGATTGCGCCGGGGATGCGCGCAATTGACCAGGCCAGCGTATCTGTCGTGACCCAGACACCACGAGACAGATACAGATTCCCCACTGCGGGGGCAGACTCACCACCAACAGCGATAGTCATTACGTGGGTTGACGAGTCATAGGTAAAAACGGTTTCAGTGCCGTCGTCCGGCACCGTGAAGCCGATATTTGCGCCACCCTGCGCGCCGCCATCACCATAGTTCAGATCCCAGCTTTCGTTATAGGCCACTTTGGCTTCATAATATCCGGCAGGAATGGCAGACGTGGAATAGGTGTAAATGCCATCTCCATCCGGATCCTGGAGCAAGGTTTGCAAGCACCACGGCGCCCAGTCCTCTGCACAGCCGATTTCGCTTTGATAGCTGCCCGGCACATTGGCAATGATGTTGTTGATACTATCTGCTACCCAATGGGTATGGTGATCGTAAACGAAACGGACAGTGACATCTTCATCCAGCACCAACGGGATATTAGCACCGTCACGCGCGGCGTTTGCCCCGTAGTTTTCATCCCAGCTTCCATTCAGCGCAATTTTATATTCGTAGCTGCCGGCAGGTAAATCAAATTCGTTTGACCAGAGGCCATCTTCATCATCATAAATCAGCGCGGTGAGATCACATTCCGGCATCCAATCGTTTTCACAGCCTAATACGGATTGAATGGTGCCAGCAACAACCACCTGCTCTGGCGCTGTTGTGTCCTGCCCCGCTGCAAAACCTAGCATTAACATAGAAAGCATGAGCGTGCTTAACAACGCGCCCAGCCGTGAATAAAATCTCATAACATGCTCCAAGCCTACTTACGATTACCAGTTGGTATTATTATGCTGCTACGCTAACGTTATACCATTCGCAAGATTGTGCTCAAAAACACTCAGGCGTTATGCCCAATCGAAAGAAACAACATGCAAATTCAAGCCGCCGTACTGACCGCATCACACTCCCCATTTCACATTGAAACACTGGAACTTGCTGCGCCACGCGCCGGTGAAGTGCTGGTGAAAATTGCGGCTGTTGGCGTGTGCCACAGCGACTGGCATCTGGTGAGCGGGGCGACAACACACCCGATGCCAGTCGTTGCCGGGCATGAAGGCGCGGGTATTGTTGAAGCGGTGGGCGAAGGCGTGCACCATCTGAAGGCTGGCGATCATGTTGTGCTGAGTTGGGCGCCGGACTGCGGGGAATGTTTCTACTGTTTGAATGGCAAGCCAAATCTGTGCGCCACCTTCACAGAGCCGATCTGGGCGGGGGTGATGCTGGATGGAACCCCGCGATTAAGCTGGAACGGGCAGCCTGTGTACCACTACTGCGGTCTGGCGGCGTTTGCCGAATACGCGGTGGTACCGATGCAAAGCTGCATTCGTATTCCGCAAGAAGTGCCGCTCGAAATTGCGGCGCTGGTCGGCTGCGCGGTAGCAACCGGGGTAGGCGCGGCGCTGTTCACGTCACCCGTGAAACCGGGCGAGAAAGTCGTGGTTTATGGAGCTGGCGGCGTGGGCCTAAGCACAATTCTCGGTGCGGCACTGGCGGGCGCGGGCGAAATAGTGGTCGTGGATACGAACCCGGCAAAGCTGGCGCTTTCACGAGAATTTGGAGCAACACACACTGTTCTAGCAAATGAAAAAACGGCTGCGGCGATTCAAGATTTGACAGATGGCAGAGGCGCGGATCAGGTTTTTGAAGCAGTGGGGGCGCCGGTTGTACAGGAAGCGGCTTTCAAAGCGGTGCGCCCCGGCGGCACGTTGACGCTGATAGGCTTAGCGCCGATGGGCAGCGGAACCAACCTACCCGGCGCTGAAATTACGCGCAAAGAGATCACCATCAAAGGCAGCTATTACGGAACGGTCAATGCACACCGCGACTTCCCGATGCTGATAGACCTGTACCAGCATGGCAAGCTGCCGCTAGAACGGCTGGTGAGTAAGCGATATACGCTTTCTGAAATCAATGACGCATATGATGAAATGCTAAAGGGCAGCAGCGCGCGCGGCGTGATTGTCTTCCAGGTTCTTTAGTCTACTTCACCGCTGGAATAAAGTTCTCGCTCCGCGTGTTCTTTGCTGAAAATACGACTCAGGATAAACAGGGTAGGAACGATCAAGACCCAGGACAACTGCATGTAGTGGGCGCCAAGGGGTATCAGCATCAAGGAAAATAGGAAAACAGCCGGTGCGGCAAGCATACGCGACGCAAAATACAAACGACCATATTTTGTACTTGTCGTAGAGGTGTAAGCTTTGTTAACTGCATACCACCAGAGCGCAAATTCAGACAAGCCTACAAAAATGACCGAAACTGCGTAAAAAGCCGTAGGCAAGGTTAAGTCGCTGTAATTTCCCAGCGCGTTGGTAGCCACCGGGAGAAAGGCGACAGACATCAAAAAGATCAGGTTGAGCCACATCAATCGAAAATCGTAGCGGCGTATCTGGCGAAACAGCCGGTGATGGACAATCCAGTACATGCCGATCACCGCAAAACTAAGCATGTAGACAAAATGTAGGGAAATAAGGCGGAGAACGCAGACCCGATTTCTACAGCGGCATTTTCCGGGTCTAACTCAGGGATACGAATTTCAAGTGCCATGAGGTAATGGCGATTGCCATCACAGCATCGCTAAAGAATACCAGCCGCTCAAAGCCGAGCGAATCGCCATGCCCGTTAGTTTTGCCCATAGACAGGTGGGAATGGTAGATCATCAACTAACGACGCGCAATAGGTGTATGAAAACGGGAGTGAGGACTTTCGAGGATATTGCCTGCAATAACCTCACCCCTCAATCCCCTCTCCGTGCACGGAGAGGGGAAGCAAGATTGAAGAACGGACGAGTTTGAGGGGAAGCCAAGCGCAGCGCAGCAGGGGTGAGGTCAAGGTCATATCCTGCTATTTCACCACTCCCATGAAAACAAAAGGCGGAACGTGCTGTTCCGCCTAGATGATGATTTAGGAATTTGCTTTAATTCTTCGAAGGTTCGTGTGTGAGGCCATTGGCTGCGCGAACCGGGATGACACGCGGTTGGGCTTCCGGGGTCTTGGGGAGCGTTAGCACTAGAACGCCATTTTCTAACACAGCTTCGATCTGATCGGCGGCAACGGCTTGCGGGAGGCGCAGGGAGCGCGAAACTTTGCCAAAGCTGCGTTCGAGCAGCAGCACACGGGCATCTTCAGGCGCGGCAAACTGCGGCAGTTCAGCGCTAATGGTGAGCACATCTTCGTGCAGGCTGATATTCACGCCATCAGCAGCTACACCGGGCAGCGGCGCAACGATACGGTAAGCACCAGCGGTTTCGTGTACATCAACGGCAATACCGCGCTTTTCAGCGCCACGAACACCACTCCAGCGATCTTCAAAGAAACGATCAAACGCGCTCTGGGCTGCACTCATCTCACGAACCGGATTCCAACGAACTATAGTCGTCATCTGAAACTCTCCACTTGAATATGTCACTTACAAAAGACATCTTCAAGTTACGCCAGGCGCATAAACATCACATCGGCGCGGCGTAAGAATTTGATCTGAATGCGATAAAATCTGTCTTAGATTTCGTCTACTACGGCAGTCTGGCTCAAGTGCTCATCGGCTTTTATACCGGAACGCCCATAAATGTAGGTTAAGTGCGCCAAACGCGACCAGAATGCTTCTTCAAAATCAGATTCGAGGCAGCGATACCCCCAGTTTCCACCTTCGCGCCCCGGCAGGTTCATGCGCGCGCTCCCATCCAGCCCCAACAAATCCTGAATCGGGGTGATGAAAGTGTGACCGACAGAGGCTTCGCCCAGCCGGATCAACTCCCAACTGATGTCTGTTGGCGCACGATCAATATACTGGCGCAGATGCTCACGCATATCCGGGGAAGCTTCTTCCAGCCACCAGCCTTTTGTGGTGTTGTTATCGTGAGTGCCAGAATAAACGACACAGTTTTGAATGTAATTGTGCGGCAAGAAGGGTTCATCGCCTGCATAATCACCCCATGCAAATTGCAGCACCTTCATACCGGGGAGGTGAAAACCATCGCGCAGTGCCTCAACGGTTGGCGTGATTACGCCTAAATCCTCAACAATAATCGGCAGCTTACCTAAAGCGCGTTCCACCACGTTGAAGAAGTCTTCGCCGGGAGCTTTGATCCATTGACCACGTATGGCAGTCGGCTCTGAGGCTGGAACTTCCCAGTAAGCGTCAAAGCCGCGAAAGTGATCGATTTTGATAATGTCTACAAGCGAAAGCGCTGCGCGGATACGCCCCAGCCACCAGCTATAACCGTCCTGTGCCATGACATTCCAGCGGTATAACGGATTGCCCCAGCGCTGACCGGTGGCGCTAAAATAATCGGGCGGAACCCCAGCCACGACGGTTGGCCTGCC
>CAZBPB010000090.1:0-1153 GCA_964493565.1 uncultured Pleurocapsa sp.
AGGTCCGCGCAGCGCCGTCATCCTTACCCATCGAAGCGATGTCGCTGGAAAAGTGGATCGTGCCGTATTCCCCGGTGAACAGGGCGGCCCCCACGTCAACCAGATGGCAGCCTTAGCCGTTTCGCTGCGGCTGGCAGCAACCGAACAATTCAATGAACTGCAGCGTCAAACCGTTGTCAATGCGGTGCGTCTGGCGCAAAAGCTTGAATCGCGTGGATTACGTATCCCCTACGGCGGCACTGAAAGCCATATGCTGCTGGTAGATTGCAAGAGCGTGGTCGGGACGGATGGCACTCCACTCAGCGGCGATCAGGCGGCGCGCATCCTCGATCTGGTTGGCATCACCTGTAATCGCAACACCATTCCCGGCGATCCTTCAGCCCTGCGCGCATCCGGCATTCGTATCGGTACACCCTGGATCACCCAGCGCGGTTTCAAAGAAGCAGAAATTGATCGCCTTGGCGACATCATCGCCGATGTCCTCACGTCCTGCGTGCCTTTCAGCTATACTGGCAAGCGCCGCGCTGAACCCCGCGCCAAACTGCCCTTTGCCGTACTTGAGGCCGCTAAAGTCGCTGTGCGCGAACTCACATCTCAGGCGGGCATTGACACTGACAGCGGTGGTGATGAGTACCCGCATGTCTCTTATCCTGATTCAGAAGATACCGCCCCCTATACCCTGTCCATCCGCGATATCGGTTATGCCGATCCTGCTGCCTTCCTTGATGTTGTGCTAACCAGCAGCGTCTATGGGCTTGCGCCCGGACAAAGCCAGCCTACCGCCCTGCTCAATCCAGATGGCTCGCTGCTGGCGCGGGGGATGCTCCAGCGAACCGGCATCGGCGGCTGGCTGCTGCATGTTGAAAACGGGCGCTCAGTTGCCAGTTGGCTGCGCGCTGTCTCGGACGGTTTTGTGCTGATTGACGACACCGATCCTTATGCCAAAGCCCCCGGCCCGGTGGATGTGCAACTGCTTAGCAAGAGCAGCGCGCCGATTGCCGATGATGCCGCCGCTTTCTCAAACAAAGCCTATGCCGTCGGTTTTAACGGCGCGCAGTACAGCGCCCCGGGAGAGTCTCTACCCGCATTTTCGTGGGCAGAAGTTGAGGGCGCGGAACTGAAGCGCACGCCAATTCACCCGCTGCATGTTGGT
>CAZBPB010000090.1:1163-7355 GCA_964493565.1 uncultured Pleurocapsa sp.
GCGCCCTTTGCTGGCTATGAAATGCCGCTGTGGTACAGCACCGTTAGCGAAGAACATGCCGCCGTGCGCAAAAATGCGGGCGTGTTTGATGTCACCCATATGGGTGTGTTCGACGCGCGCGGCGCCGGTGCTGAAGCCTTCCTCGAACTGGTCGCCACCAATGACGTGCGCGGCCTCGCGGTTGGCGATTCGCATTACACCTATTTCCTCGATATAGACGGCATACCCTTAGACGATCTAATGATCTATCGTCTGGCGCAGGATCACTTCCTGATCGTGGTCAATGCTTCGAACAACGATAAGAATTGGGCATGGCTGAATGCCGTCAAAAATGGCGAAGTGCAAATTGACGCCGCCCATCCCGCTCGCAGGTTTACCGGTGGCAGCAGCTTTGAACTGCGTGATCTACGCAGCCCGGTCAATGGCGCAGACTGCCGTCTTGATCTTGCCTTGCAAGGACCGAACAGCAAAAATATCCTGCTCACTATGACCGATGATGCCGGTAAAACCGTTGTCAATAAGCTGCAATGGGCAAATATCGGGCGTATCAAACTCAACGGCATGGATGTAATCATCTCGCGTACTGGCTATACCGGCGAACGCATCGCCTACGAACTCTTCGTTCATCCCAACGATGCGCTTGAACTCTTCCGCGACTTGATTGACGCCGGTGCTGCTCCTGCTGGCCTCGCCGCCCGCGACAGCCTGCGTACCGAAGCCGGATTGCCGCTTTACGGTCACGAACTCGGCGTCATCCTTGATGGCGCATACACGCTCAACCCTGCCGATGCCGGCTTTGGTAACTACGTCAAGTTGTGGAAGTCATTCTTTGTCGGCAAATCAGCCTTTATCGCCCATGAAGCCGAACGCGACGCTGAAATCGCCCGTTTCCGTCTGGTCAACAAAGGCTCGCGCCCGCCGCACCCCGGTGATCCCATCGTGGACGTTCGAGGTCGAGTCGTCGGCGTGGTCACGTCATGCAGCATTGACAGCGAAGGCTATCAGCTTGGTCAGGCATTATTGAAAGATGATGCCCGCACCGAAGGCGCGGCGCTTGCCGTCTTTTGCAGCGCATCCCGTACCCGTCAGGACAAGCCGCTGTCCGCGCTCGGTCTTGGTGATCGCGCACCCATTCCCGAACCCGTCATCGTCTTGTCGCGTTTCCCGAAGAAATAGTCCGAATCGCTTCGTCCGTTCCTTATGAAATGGCTTGAACCCCAACCTGCCGTAACCCCTCTCCCTGAGCTGAGGAGAGGGGCGGGAGTAAAGATTTGAAAGGACAACCTCATGAGTAGTTCATCAAACGCGCCCACTACCCACGACGAATACATCGCCGCATGGCCCGAAGATGTGCAAAAACTGCTGCAAGCCATGCGTAAAACCATCCATGATGCCGCCCCGCAGGCTTCCGAGATTATTAGCTACGGTGTGCCTACCTTTCGGCTGAATAACAAAAACCTTGTTTCTTTTGGAGCAGCCAAACAGCACATGGGCTTTTACCCTAATCCGTCAGCAGTGACCGCCTTCAAAGAGCGCCTGTCGGCATACAACGCTGCCAAAGGCTCGGTGCAGTTTCCATACGATAAGCCCATACCCTATGATCTCGTTGCTGACATAGTGAAATTCCGCGTTGAGGAAGTTACACAGAAGAAGAAGTAGGCCGTTTGCCCCCTTAAGGAAGGTAAAAGGGTATGGACAGCGATAAAAAAGTGGCTGCCAGTATTGACGAATACATCGCACGCTTTCCTGAGAACGTGCGCGCATTGCTCAAAGACATACGCCAGATCATTCACAGCGCAGCGCCACAGGCCACCGAAACCATCCGTTACGCTATGCCCACATTTCAGCTAAACGGCAAAAATCTGGTCTATTTTGCGGTCTTCAAAAATCACATCGGCTTTTATCCCGCGCCACAAAGCGTTGAGGCCTTCAAAGCACGGCTATCCGCCTTCAAAGGTTCAAAAGGTGGCGTGCAGTTCCCATTAGATCAGCCCATTCCCGCTGATCTGGTCACTGATATCGTCAGCTTTTACGCCGCGAAAATCGCCGGAAACTAGCCATTCCTGATTTCCCCTTTAGCTGCCTGTACGCTATAGTTAGCCTTAGCACAGAGTTGCCTGCCTGAGAGTAAACGCCGTGTATCCACCAAACCCTAACGATCCCAACCAACCAGATCGCGTCGAACAACTCGGCACTTACGAAATGATCTGGGACTGCAAGTTTTGCGGAAACAAGAACCTGCCCGCGAAAACCCATAAGTTCTGCCCGACCTGCGGCGCGGCGCAAGACCCTCAAACCCGCCGCTTCCCTTCAGATGAAGAGAAGATCGAGGTCAAAGAACATGTCTCCAAGGGCGCTAGCCTGATTTGCCCTGCCTGCGGTACGCCCAACGAAGGCGATAGCCAGTTCTGCATGCAGTGTGGTGGCCCATTGGATCAAGCTGCGCGCGCAAAAGTGACCGGCAGTGAAGTACGCGCCGAGAATCAGGCGTTCGCAGCCGGTCAGGAGCGCGATCTGGCGCAGGAACGGCTGGCTGAAGACCTACCGAGGCCGCCCACTCCTGCCCGTAAAACCAATCCGCTGATTTTGATCGTTGGCGCAGTCTTACTCCTGCTCATCTGTGGCGGTATCATCTTCGCGCTCACCGCTAAACGTGAGGCAGCGGCAGAGGTGGTTGAACATGATTGGCAGCGTATTATCTTTATTGACCAGTTTACCAGCGTGCGCGATAACGCCTGGGATGATCAGGTTCCTTCAGATGCCTACAGCGTCAGTTGCAGCGAACGCCAGCGTAGCAGCCGTCAGGTGCCAGATGGCGAAGAATGCTCGGTTCGGCGGGTAGACAATGGTGATGGCACATTTAGCGAGCGCCGCGAATGTAATACCGTTTACCGCGATGAGCCGGTTTACGATAACTATTGCGCTTACACCGTTAACCGCTGGATTCCATCCCGCGAAGTGCAGGCGTCCAGCGCACAGGCCGAAGCCCCCTTCTGGCCGAACATCAATCTTACATCCGGCAGTTCGCTTGGCGCAGAGCGTGAAAGTGGACGGGATGAACGCTACATCGTGATTCTGGATGTTGATGGTCGTCGTTACGAATGCAATGTCAACCAGCGTGCTTGGGAAGCGGCTGAATTGAACGAAACCTTCAATATCAGCATCGGCGTCGTCACCAATGCCCCTGATTGCTCGGCGCTGGAACAGTAAGCAGCCTGCGTGATAGCTTAGCGCCGATTTCGACGCTCACCCTAAGACTGTAGGGGCAAAGATGCTTTGCCCCGCCCATCTATCCTCTGCCAATCTTCGAAAATTTTCGCGCTTTCGTTTTACCTCTTGATTATTTCCAATTATCGGTAATATAATCATAATATTGAAACAATGAGGAAATCATGGACAAGATTGAACTGGTGTCCCATCCAATTCGCATGCGGGTGATACTGACAATCGGGAATAGATCGCTTACTACACAGCAGTTGGCGGCGCTTATGCAAGATGTGCCGCAAACCACCCTTTATCGGCATATCAACCTGTTGCTCGGCGGCGGCATCCTAACGGTTGTACGCGAGAGCAAAATACGCGGCACAGTTGAACGCGAACTAGCGTTGGCGAAAGGTGCGGGGCGCATCGAGATGGACGAATCTGCCACACTCTCGCCCGAACAAAGCGAGCAGATATTCACCACCTTTATGGCGATGCTGCTGGCAGATTTTCAGCGAGCGCAGTTGCAGCTTGAAGCAGGCATTCCCCCGGCTGTTTACACCCAGCAGCGCCTGTATCTGAGCGTTGAAGAATTGAAGCAGTTGAATCAGCAGATGGACTCTCTGCTCGCGCAGTACAAAGACCCCTCACGTTTACGCGAACACGCCAGCGCGCGTGAGTGGTTATTTACCGGTATCGCCATGCGCGATCCAGATGTTCCGCCCATAACTGAGGAGGCAGAGTAATGTTTCTTAACTTTACCCAAAGCGGCAGCCCTGATGCGCCGGCCATTTTCTTTTTACACGGCATGGCAATGGGGCAGTGGATGTGGCTTGATCAAACGCAGTACTTTGCCGACTATGACTGCTATAACGTAGATTTGCCGGGGCATGGTGGCAGCAATCAAATTGAATGGTGTTCGTTTGAGCATTCCGCCGATTGCGTAGCACAGCTCATAAAACATGAAACTTCCGGTAAGCCAGTCTATCTGGTTGGTATGTCGCTTGGCGCAATTGTCGGGTTACATGTACTCGCGCAGCATCCAGAGCTGATCAATCGCGCAGTCCTCACCGGCGCACTTGCTGAAAGGCCGCCGCGCTGGATCATATCCTTACAGGGCGGCGTTCTCTCAGTAATGCTGCCAACAACATTCGGCAAAAAGCTGTTTGCGCGCATGTTGCAGCTGCCACCAGACGCCATGCCGTACTACACCGAAAGCATCAACGCCCTTTCAATGCCATCCTTCAAGCGTATTGTGTCTCAATTAGCAGACTACTCACCGCCAAAAAGGCAGGGTCTAATCAATGTACCGACATTATTTGTGACCGGAGAAAAAGATATCGCCGTCAATCGGAACGCAGTTCAGAAGCTGGCGCAGGAAGTGCCAGAGGCGGTTGGCGTCTATGCGCCGGGGCTGCATCATGGCTGGAATGGCGAAGACCCGGCATTGTTCAACGCCATGACGCGCGCGTGGATTGAGGAACTGCCGCTTCCGTCAAAGTTGATCCCGGCAGCCTGAAGAAAGCAGAGCCATTTGCTTCGGTTATTCCGGCTTACACCTCTGTTTTAGCGCGGCTTGGGCGTAAACGCTTCTCCAAATCTTCGTAGGGAAGCATGCTCCATTTTCTGGTTCTAAGGCCGCGGCGAATGAACGGATTCGCGACAATAGACATCAGTGCTTCTTCATCGCCCCGTTCCAGAAACGCGTGATAAACAACCACCAGTCTTGTGCCAGCATGCCAGAATTTTTCTTCGTAGATCGGCTCAACCAGCCGCCAACCATTCGCAATCGCGGTGATCAGCGCATCGCCGCCGCAGTATTTTTCGGATTTTGGGTGCCAGTGGCGATGCAAATCGGAATAGTCAACGTGAAAATCTGAACTTCTAATTTCGCCCATGAGCTTTCCTCTATTTGATGAATAAACAATAGTCTATATATTTTTGTGTTAACTATGACTAAGCCGCGGTGAAGAATCTTCAGTGTTTTTGTTACTTCTAATGTAGCACGATATATCGGGTGCCAGTCAAGCACCTACATAACCCAATTTGGATGTGGCTTTTTTGTATGCTTCTTGCAAAAACGGGCTGTCCGATTGGTGAATCTAGCGGTCGCCCGGTCGGGGCATCGGGGTCGTTGATAACTGGGCTTGCAGCGCTTCCAGCTGCGCCTGCTGGGAAGCCACCTGCGTTTGCAGCGCTTCAACATGCGGTCTGGAAACATACAGCAGGGTTTCATCAATATCCGTCGCAGCGAAGAGCAGCATCAGCAGCACGACCACGAGAATCACCACATCCAGCCAATCCAACCGGAGCGGTAAGCCAAAAAATATCCGTGACCATGCGGGCGATTTGGGTATTGGCGTAAGCTTCACATCAGCGGTGCGCACAAAACCCCGCAGAATGCGCGAAGTTCTCACCTCAATGGCGGCCCATCCGGGGGCAATATTGGGGATGTAGCGTACGCGCTTGTAGAGGCGGCGGTTTGCATCTGCCAGCACCAGCACGCGCATGGCTAAAAAGGGCTGCGAATAATAGATTTCCAGATCACCCTTCACCGAATACACGCCATCTTTCCAACGGCGATCATCCACTGAGGGCAGCGGCACGCGCGGCGGCACTGACGACTGCGAGGGGGGCGGCTGTGAAAACGGTGACGAAGCCGAACCTGAGGCAAATCGCGAGGGGGGGGTATGTCCTATCGGGGCATTAGGGCGTGAAAAAAACGCGCCAAACGAAGACGATGGACGCATTCTCCCTAACGGATCTTCATCTTCGGCAACTTCATCATCTTCCATGTCGTCGTCGAAAAGGTTTTCCGTTTCGGCAGAAGGGCGTTCTGCTTTCCCATCAAAATCGAGCTGGCTGTTTACGAAATCATCGAACGCGCTCAGATCGTCCGAGTCATCATCTCCAACCGGCGGGATACTATTTTCGGGCACGCTCGCTCCCATCAAACTCACCTATACAGAGATTAGATGCCACCCTGTACAG
>CAZBPB010000090.1:7383-11389 GCA_964493565.1 uncultured Pleurocapsa sp.
CTCTCTAAAGAATCAATACGTCCAACGAACAGTTTACGTTGCTTTGAGGCGAATTGTCCAACTTTGCGCGCCCTTCAGCGGCTTTGAAAACGTCTTCAAAATCGGGATCGATTCAGGCACTTGATAACCTGCGCCGTTAATGCCACACTTTGGTATATAGAAATTTGCGCGTAAACTCACCCTGCTAGACAAGTGTGAAATCAGCTCACCTGGATAAATCCTGTGACCTACATCCTTGGTATTGAAACCTCATGCGATGAAACAGCTGCCGCTGTGGTGATTGATGGCACAACCATCGCCTCTAATTTCATCGCCTCGCAAATTGACCTGCATGCCCAGTATGGCGGAGTGTTCCCAGAAGCCGCCTCACGCGCGCACGTTGAAGCTATCGGTCTGGTGGTTGAAGAAGCCATCCGCGATGCCGGTATTGATTTCAGCCGCCTTGATGCTATCGCCGTTACGCGTGGGCCGGGGCTGGTGGGGTCGCTGCTGGTAGGCATCAACTATGCCAAAGGGCTGGCGCTGGCAAGCGGCAAACCCCTGCTGGGCATCAATCACCTTGAGGGTCACGTATATTCGCTGTGGCTAACACAGCCCTACCGCGAGGTTAAATTTCCAGTGGTCGTGCTGCTGGTCAGTGGTGGGCATACTGAACTGCTGCTGATGCGCGGTCACGGTAACTATGAACGACTGGGTGGCACGCTAGATGATGCCGCCGGAGAAGCCTTCGATAAAGTTGGACGCATGTTAGGCTTGCCCTTCCCCGGCGGGCCAAACGTTGAACGCGCCGCTGTACACGGCAATTCTGCTGCCTACGATTTTCCGCGCGCAATGATGCGCGACGACAGCTATGATTTCAGCTTTAGCGGGCTGAAAACAGCGGTAATGCGCGAAGCCACCGTGAGTTCCGGGTTACGGCGTGGCGAAAAAGGGATGCAAGTACGCAGCGATATTTCGGTAAATGATGTGGCTGCAAGTTTCCAGCGGGCGGTGGTTTCGGTACTCGCTGAAAAGACGGTGCGCGCTGCCAATGAGCACAAAGCCACTGAAATCCTACTGGCAGGCGGCGTTAGCGCCAATCAAGCCCTGCGCCTTGCCATTCGCCATGCCAGCGAGCTGCCCGTACGCTACCCGCCGCTGAACCTGTGTACGGATAATGGCGCGATGATCGCCGCTGCCGCCTTTTATCGGGTGCAAGCCGGCATGAAAGATGATCTGTTCGCGCTGGATGCCCTGCCAATGTGGCCGCTGAACAACGAGACTTATCTGGGGTAGCGATACTCCCCGGTTTGAGGCTAAAAATTACTGTTATTGACACTTCCCTGCGGCGTGTTGGGTTATTCCTATCATTTATATAAAGCGTAGATTTGAGAGACAAATGCCTAAATATCGCATTCTGGTCACCGATTACGCGTGGGAATTACCGCCGCGAAACCCGGATAAGAAGCCGAGCTGGTGAAGCTTGCCCCGCCTGTAGACGCAATCATGACCAATTGGAAGCGGGTTTCGGCAGACGTGCTAAAGGCCGCCTCGAAATGCATAACCGTTGCCCGCTATGGCGTGGGCGTAGATAACATCGCGGTGGATGTCGCTACTGAACTTGGCATGATCGTCTCTAACGTACCCGATTACTGTGTGGAAGAAGTTTCGGATCATGCGATGGCGCTGCTGCTGGCCTGCGCGCGCAGCATCACTACATTTGACCGTGACACCCAACAGCGTCGTTGGGATCTAGCCGCGGGCCGTCCGATGTTCCGCCTGCGTGGAAAAACCCTGCTGCTGATCGGTTATGGCAATATCGCGCAAACGCTTGCCCCGAAAGCCCTTGGCTTTGGCATGAAAGTGATCGCCTACCAGCGCAGCCGTGAAGGGGTTGACTCTGGCGTCGTCCTCACCCGCGATCTTGCGCCTGCGCTCGCCGCTGCCGATTATGTCTCTCTGCATCTGCCGCTAACGTCTGAGACGCGTGAACTTGTCAACAGCGATTTCTTGAAGCAGATGAAGCCCGGCGCATTCTTAATCAACACGGCGCGCGGCGCGATTATTGACGAACTGGCGTTGGAAGAAGCCCTGCAAAATCAGGTGATTCGCGGCGCGGCGCTGGACGTGCTTTCACAGGAACCGCCACCAGCAAACCATCCACTATTAGGGCTGTCCAACTGCATCATCACCCCGCATTCGGGTTTCAACTCGGTGGAATCGGTTGAGGAACTTCAGGAGCGCACAGCGCGCCATGTAGCGATGGTACTGCAAGGGGAAATTCCGCCTTTCGTGGTCAACTCGCAGGTGCTAAATGCCACAAATTTACGCGCACATACGTAACCTCCCCAAAAGTTTAGGGCGTTAAACCGAAACTTTTTATGCACAATTATCGTAATAGGTAATGTCAGCACACGTGATTGTGTTGGGAGTGTATTGCTATGCAAGGTGATCGGGAATGAACTGGTTGACGATTCTGGTATTTGTCGGCCTTGTCTTTTTGATGAGCAGTTTGCGCGTGCCTTGGCCGTTGTGGATGCTGTTCTTTCTCGCCATGCCAATGATCACACGCGCAATGAATCGGGCAAGCCAGACGGCATCACAACGGGGGAACTGGCGGCATCATCGAGGTCATCAGTACCATACGCCCCATGAACGGCGTACACCATGGAACGCAACCCCCCGCGAAAAGCGCAAGAATGGCTATACCCCCCGGCGTGTAGAGGATATAGATGACATGCTGGACGACATGGATGATCAGTATTTTGAGGAAAAGCCGAAGCGCCGCCCGGTATACGTCGTTGGCGACGACGGCGAGCTGGTCGAAATGATCGAAGAACCCCCATTTGAGCAGCCTAAGGCCAAACGCGCAGGCGGCAATGAAGACGGCTATGAGTATATCTAGCCGCAAATACTTTCAAGTTTGCGCAGGTCGCACCGGGCGATGAGGCTTAACCTACGCTGCCGAAAAGCGTAAATGCTGAGTTCCTATCGCCCGGCTTTCCGGTACAATTGGAGTGAATTTATGATGCCCGCACCAGCCGTCGGAGGCTACAGGATGGCGCTTGCCGAAGGTCAGCAGCTAGGACAATACAAGATCGTCAGCCAGATCGGGCACGGCGGCATGGCGACAATCTACAAAGCCTACCACGCGCGGCTGGATCGCTATGTGGCGATCAAAGTGCTGCATCAGGGTTTCCTTCAAGACCCGAACTTTCTTGCCCGTTTTGAGCGTGAAGCGCAGATCGTGGCAAGGCTGGAACACCCGAACATCGTGCCGATCTATGATTTTGCCGATGTAGACGGGCAGCCCTATCTGGTGATGAAATACATTGAAGGCGAAACGTTGAAGGCGCTTAACGCTGACAGCGGCGTTTCGCTCAACGAGATTTTGCGCATTATGCCTCCGGTTGCTTCGGCGCTGGATTATGCGCATCGCAGCGGTGTGCTGCACCGGGATATCAAGCCTTCCAATATCATCATTGGCGATGACGGCACCCCTTACCTGACTGATTTCGGCCTTGCGCGCATGGCACAATTGGGCGAAAGCACCCTCAGCGCCGATGTGATGCTGGGCACGCCCAATTACATCGCGCCAGAACAGGCGATGGGGCGCAAAGATGTGGATTCCCGCGCAGACCTGTATTCGCTGGGCGTGGTGCTGTACGAACTGGTCACCGGACGCGTTCCTTTCAGTGCAGACACCCCTTATGCAGTGATACACGATCACATTTATACAGATTTGCCCGCGCCAAGCAGCATCAATCCCGAAATTACCCCGCAGGTTGAAGCCGTTTTGGTGAAGTCGCTGGCAAAAAATCCGAATGACCGCTACAACAGCGCCGCCGAAATGATGACCGCGTTTGCAACAGCAGTACGCACATCAGGGCTGGAATCGCTGCACATTCACCATCAGGTTGACCCGACTGAAACGGAAACCCCCGATGCCACCGGGTTCGATCCTTTCGAGGCGGTGATGGACGATCTGGATGATGAAGAACATCGCGATACAGTGGTGATAGATATG
>CAZBPB010000091.1:0-4487 GCA_964493565.1 uncultured Pleurocapsa sp.
CATGTTTAATCTCGGTCTGTACGTCGCGGGCGGCGTGTTAGGCTTCTTCATCGCAATGTTAGGTGCATCCCTCTTGTCGGTACAGAATGATGTTATTCAACTCGGCGCGATTATCGTTGGTATACTCGTCGGCACCTTCTTCGGTCGCTTTCTAGGTGAGCTTATCATCATCCTGGCAACATCAATTGCCGGCGCGTATGCTATCGTATATGGGCTTGCAATCATGTTCCCTGAAATCATGGGCGCGCTACCTGCTGCGGGACTGATACCGATCAGTTGGTTTTCTCTTGTACTCATCATCGGGTTTGCCGTGATCAGCGGGCTGGCACAGCTCCAGATCCAACGACTGCGCCAACGGCTGATAAGATAAGCATCACCTTGTACTTCTTCAGTGAGAACGTGCGTGCATTTTAGTGATCGGGAGGGGCAAATTCTGAAATTGCCCCTTCTGACTTTCCAGTGAATGCACAATGGCTATTGAACAGCCCGCTTTTACCCTACGCATGGCACAGCATCAGGATCGGCGCGCGCGCTGGAACGTCACCTACGCAGCGTGGCGCGCTGCTTATACCCACATTTACACCCCTGAAGAAATTGAAGACGTTTTTAACGGCACCGCTATTCAGAGCGGGTCATGGGTCGCCCGCCGAACGAAAGATCTCGGGCATCTGGTCGCCGAGGCAGATGGCAAAATCATCGGTCATTCCGGCATGGCGCTGCTGGATCAGCCCCGTGAAGGGGAAGTCACGGCGCTTTACGTGATGCCAGAATTCAGCGGTCAGGGCATTGGACGCGTTTTGTGGAACGCTGCTGTAGAGAAACTACGTGATTATGGGTGTGAGACTTTCTGGGTATGGACGATTGAGCGCGCACCAGCCGTTGAGTTCTACCGGCATATGGGCGGGCAAGTGGTCGAAAGTGGCTGGTATCAAGTTGGTCAGCGCACTGAAAACGCGCTGGCGTTCGTGTTCAAGTAACCTCAATTTCAGAAGGGTTCGTGTTTTCTGCACCGGACGCCTTTTCACTTTCAACGCGCTGCTTAAGCAGCAGTTTCAATTCACTAATTTCGCGGTGCAGCGCCTCCATTTGCGCTTCTATCTCATGAGGAACCGCCTGAAGCCCCTGTGCAGGCTGCGCCTCAGGCTGATCATCCTCTGCATCCTCTGCATGCTTACTCGTTTTGGGTGAACTCAGGAAGGCGGTAGCCATAAAGCTGGTAATAACGCCGAAAATGCCAATGCCCAGCGTCATGGTCATCGCGCCAATCACGCGCCCGCCTGTTGTTGTCGGATATCTATCCCCATAGCCAACGGTTGTGACCGTTACAATGCTCCACCAGACTGCATCACCGCCGGTCTTAATATTGGCGTCAGGGTTGGCCTGCTCAACATACACAATGGCCATACTGCCAACAGAGATCAAGAGCAGCGCAAGGATGATGGTGATGTATAGCGCAGATTCAGCGCGGCGGGTAACAAATTCATGAAAAATACGCTTCGGGCCGCCCTGACGCAGAATACGCGCAACGCGTACCAATCGAAACAGACGGAACAGGCGCAGCGCCGGAATGGATGGCAAACTTCCCAGCAAGTCGGTGATGCCGCCTTCGCGGAAGAAATAATGTGATCGATCTTCTGCGCGATACAATCGCCCGGCAAAATCCCCCAGAAAGATGATGCAAAAAAGGTAATCCATAATGTACAGGACTTGTTCAACAACCGGGTCTTTATACAGAATGTACTGTAATGCCATCCCGATAAGAGAAAGGATGGCGATAACCCCGATGAACAACTCATACAGGCTAAGCTGTTCTTGCGGCGCCCCGGCGGTTTCTGTGGTGGTGGTCATGTTTGCAAACCTTAATTTAGAAGTGAAGGGGCATTAACCAAACGAGATCGTTGAGATCTATTCTTATACCAGATTTATTCTATCCGAAATTCGCCTTAAATAGCACAAATCGCCTTACTTATGATCAAGCGCAAGCTGCGCCAGCACCGGACGATGGTCTGAACCAGCAGAGTCAGGGATAACTCTCACATTAAGCGCCCGTATATCGCGTGAATGAAAGACATAATCCAGCCGCAGCAATCCGAACCACGGCCCGCTTAAAGGACGGGCAATGCCACCAAGATCAGGAAAAGTGGCGCGCGGGCCATAGCCAGCTTCACGAAATGCATCATCAAAATGTGTTGTGATCTGGAAGTAATCTGCGGTGCGGTCAGTGAGATTGAAATCTCCAACAATGACCACCGGCAGCGTTTCAGTTTCGGCATGGGTAAGAATCACCTCGATTTCGCCACGACGGTAACGAGGCTGAAACCCGCGTAAGTTTCGGATGCCCCCCGGTGGGGATGGGTGTACGTTGTAAAGGACAAATTCTCGATCCAGCGATCCATTATTCAGCGTCACAATTGCCCGTAAATGACCATGATCAGCCGGGATGAACTCACGTCCATTCAAGGGGTAACGACTGTAAGTACCCACCCCGTGAATAGTGACACCCTGTGTGTAAATCTGCTGGTGGGGATAATCATCGGACAGTGCTTTAGAAAGCGCCTGTGCCGCCGGTTCCGTTAATTCCTGAAAGCACAAAATATCCGGCTTATGCCAGCGTATCAACTCGATCAGATGCAGCACACGCGCACGTTCACCCTGCATGTTGAAGGTGAACAGCGTGATGACATCGGGGTTACGCGAAAAATCCAGGCGATCTTGCAGCCGGACTGCCCCCGCAGCCTGTACTTTCTTGCGCGTGTGCCGCGTATTGTATTGCATCAAAAGTGCAAAAACAGGCAGCAGCATGGCCACAGCCCGAACGCGATCACGCCGCAGCAGCGCCAGCAGCATCAGCGGCAGCGCGGGCAGCGCAAGGCCGGGCATGCTGTGATTTAAG
Source organism: uncultured Pleurocapsa sp. (assembly GCA_964493565.1). Classification (GTDB taxonomy): domain Bacteria; phylum Chloroflexota; class Anaerolineae; order Aggregatilineales; family Phototrophicaceae; genus Flexifilum. Next base: position 2,894 of record CAZBPB010000091.1, read on the forward strand.
AGTTCAACGTAATGCGAACGCTCACCCCGAACGATACGCAGCAGCAGATAAACGGTCAGCATCAACCCGTATCCATTGGCTAGCTGTGTTCCCAATCGCCTGAGCATACGCGTTTATCCTGAATAGATGAGTTCAGCCATTACCGGATGGTGATCTGAGCCGCCGCCTTCTGGTACTGACCACGCGTTCACAGCCTCAAATGCGGGCGAATGCCAGATGTAATCAATTCGAATCAAAGGAACTAACCCCGGCAGAAAGCTCCTTATGCCGGTATAGTCCGGCCACGTCGGGCCAAAACCCTGCCCTGCCTCTCGAAATGAATCGGCGAAGTGCCGGGCTACACGCTGCCAGTCATCTGACTGGTCATTCATGTTGAAATCGCCCATCAAGATCACAGGCAGTGTTTCCTGTGCCACCTGTTCCAGCAGCATCGCTATCTCGCTGCTGCGCCCTGTAGTGTTCATCCCCAACATTCCCGGCGGCGGCGGGTGTACACTGTAAACAACCCATGATTCTTCTACATCTCCCAAAGCATAACTGATTTCTGCGCGCATGTGCCCTAATGCACCGGGAATATACCGGGCGTTCGAAATAGGGAAACGGCTGTACAAGCCTACCCCCCGTATCGTTTCGCCGTCTGTAAATGCTGCCTGATAAGGATAAATATCTGCCAGCGTATTTTCAAATCGAAGCGCGGTGGATTGGTTCACCTCCTGCAGGGCGATCAGATCGGCACCGGAGTTACGGATGATCGCCTCAACTGCGTCAGTATCTGACATCGGCCCCAGAATATTGAAGGTCATCATCCGCAGCGGATTTTCATGTGATGATGCGCTCACCGGCAAAAACTGCCCGCCGTACAGCATCAGCACCGCTGCTGCCGGAGGAATGAACAGGGCGGCATGCCGCCAGCGGCGCGCCAGCAGTAGGATGAGCAGCAGCGCCACCGAAGGGAGTATGATCGCTGGCATCAAGTTGTTGGCAAATCTTAAAACGGTCATCTGGCTCTCATTAACGATGAGCCGCAGCAAGAGATAAACGATCAACGTAAGCGCATAAATATCAAACATGACCAGCAGCAGTTTTCCGGCGGCGCGACATAATCGCTTTAATAGCCCAGCGCCATTTTTAGGAAATGATCGGGTGGTCATCATCGGCTATCCCCATCATGTTTATGTACATGATTCAGGTACACGCGCAGTCTGAAGTTCCTCACTGACGAAGGGTAAACATCGAGCTTACGTCAGGAAGGGCGATTCCAAAAACAAACGGCTCTTCTGGTTGCGAGAAGAGCCGTTGAAATTGTCGAGATAAACTGCCGGGCTGGTTAGTCGGTGCCGCGCATACGGGGGTCAAGCGCATCACGGAGGCCATCGCCCAGAAAGTTAAAAGCAAACATCACGATAAACAGCGCCAGAGCGGGGAACAGCGCCTGATTGGGATACGAAGTGATACGCTGCGCGCCTTCGCTGATCATTGACCCCCAGCTCGGCGTCGGCGGGTTCACGCCTAGTCCGATGAAACTGAGAAAGGCTTCATACGAAATGTAGGTCGGGATGGTCAGGGTTTCGGCAATGATGATCGGGCCAAGAAT